>JAFXEC010000013.1 GCA_017521005.1 Clostridia bacterium
ACATATAACAAGGAGATGGATTTGTTATTATCTACAGGCGAAATAATTACAGTTTCTTTACTTACTATGATGTTAAAAGATATTGGGTATGAAGCAGTAGGAATTACTGGTTCGCAAGCAGGAATAATAACAGACTCTAATTATTCTTATGCTAAAATAAAAATGGTACTTAAAGAAAATATATTAAAACATTTAGAGAGTAACGACGTTGTAGTTGTTGCGGGATTTCAAGGAGTAGATAAATTTGGTAACATTACCACACTAGGACGTGGCGGAAGCGATTTGTCTGCAGTAGCAATTGCAGCAGCGCTTAATGCTAAAAGATGTGAGATATATACAGATGTAGATGGTGTATATAGTGCAGACCCTAATAGCGTGAAGAATGCTAAATTGTTAAAAAGTGTATCATATAATGAGATGCTAGAAGCAGCAAGTAGTGGGGCAAAAGTTTTACACAATAGAGCAGTAAGTATGGCGAAAAAATATAAACTAAAAGTATTAGTTAAGAATACAAAGAATAATACAAGAGGAACAGAGATAGTAGATGAGGTACATATAAATGAAACAAAGGAACCTAGAATATTAGCTGTAGATAGGGAGCTTGTAAAGATAACTTTAGTAGGTGAAGAATTAACAAGTAATCCAAACATTATAGCAGAGCTATATAACATTGCAAAAGAGGATAACATAGCGTTTTCAGACATTAATTTCAGTGAAACAAAAATAAGCATAGTTGTAAAAAAAGATGTTAGTGATATGTTAATAGATAAAATACATAAAAGAATGATGGAAAATGTCTAAAAAGCTTGCATTTTGTAAAATGTGGGAGTATAATGATGTCTAATTTAAAAGTCGAAAAATATTAACTATATATTTTTAATGAATTTAGAAAGGAGAAAACGGTATGAAGCAAGAGTATTATTACAAGAAGTATCTCTTACTAAACAGAACTCCCAGGCAATTCTTGGAAAGACGGCTTACCAATATTTTTGGTATAAATTCTAAGTCCATTGAGGCTTTAGAACTCGTCTGCAAGGAAATGTCCGCGGAGAAAGGATTCACAAGAGATGACGGACAGGATTACTACAATCACTGCATCGATGTAGCAAACACCCTTATTTCTTTTGACATTCGCAACGAGGATGCAATTGTAGCAGCACTTTTACACGATATTGTCGAGGATGTGGAAGGATATTCCGAAAAAATGATCGCCACGCTTTTTGGTGACAACGTAGCACACTTAGTATCTTTGGTAACGAAAAAGCCCGGCCTGGATTACAAGCAAGAAGATGTAATTATGGATTATCTTACTGCAATTTCGATGGATCCGTATGCAGCTGCAATTAAAACAGCAGACAGAATGCATAACATGACAACTTTGCAGGAAAAGACTTTTGAAGCACGGCACAGAAAGGCACTTGAGACGGAGCTTTACTATATGCCCTTCTTTAAGTTCTGCAGAAAAAAGTATCCCAGATACGAAAATCTGTTTTATGCCGCGAGAACTCAAATCTATCCTTTGATTCATGAGATTAAATCTTTCTATGCAGAGATTTTAAGACTCCGCAAGGAATTGGAAAAATATGAGCCTGCACCGGTAGAACAAAAGTCTGAAACATCCAAGGAGACGAATCCGAAACCTTAATTCTCAAAATAAAACGAGTAGCTATTGCTGCTCGTTTTATTTGTTGTTTGCTGGTTATTTTAGCATTTCTATTGCTTTATCTAATGTTAAACTTTGTTCATGCTTTTGTAGTATTTTTCCGTTTTTGTCTACCACATAAGATATTGGTATAGTATTTGCTTCGGGATCAATTGTACCACGTATAATTCTACCAAAGTCTAGAAATACTTCAAAATCTCCGTAGTTAACATTTTCTTCTAAAAGTGTAATTAAGTCAGATACTGGATAATCTTCTTTGTTAAATTCATGGGCTATTACTATAACATTAACATCTTTATTATCTTTATAATGATTAATAATAGCTTCAATTTCTAGGATTTCTTCTTGGCAATTTGGACACCATGACGCAAACATGATTAAAAGATTCTTCTTTGCTGTAAACATGGATTTGTCCATTTTGTTAATAATTCTAATTTTTGTTTCATTGTTTGTTTTAATAACAGTATCATTTGTTTCTGTATCGATACTATCTTTATGAGGTCCTAAATGTGTAGCAGGGACCTCTGTATTACCTGCATTAGGTAATGGAGTAGTTGTGCTTCTATTTATCATGAAGAATAATAGAAAGGCAAGCATTCCAAATATTAATACGAACATTATGGCCATAAGCATTATTTCTTTTTTTGTCATATATAACTCCTTTATGTATGTACACATTATATACAAAAAACGCTAAAAAAACAATAAAGTTGCTTGTAAATGCTAAAAATATAATATATAATTTCTGTGAGGTAGATAAAGTGGATACAAGAGAGACTAATGTGAAGACTTTGGCATACATTGGGGATGTAGTTTACGAATTATACATACGTGAACATGTTATCTCTAATTCACGCGAACAAGTTAACAAACTTCACAAAAAGACAATAAAATATGTTAGCGCTAAGGCTCAAGCAAGAATAGTAGCGGCGATGGATAATGAGCTTAGTGATGAGGAAAAAGATATTATTAGAAGAGGAAGAAACGCAGAAGCAAATACAGTACCTAAAAATACAGATGTAGTAACATACAAAATAGCAACAGGTTTTGAGTCGCTTATTGGCTTTCTTTACCTAGAAAAAAGAATAGAACGCTTAGAGTATATAATAGACAGGAGTATAAAAATTATAGAAGAGGTGTAAGCTTATGGCAAAAGACAAAGTAATGGATGAATACATACCAATTGACCCGCTGGCATTCTTAAATGAATTTAAGCCGGAAGAATCATTAAGGGAAGTAATGTTTAATATGGGCGAACAAGAAATAGTACAAGAAGACGGTAAGTTCTACTTATGCCATACTATGTACCCAAGTGTTTCAAAAGAAATATCTAAGGCAACTGCAGCAGAAATGTGGCAAACATACAATATGAAAGAAAGAGGAGATATTTCGTTTCTGTTCTAAAAGAATAGAATGCAACTTAATATATAAATATAATAAACGGTCGTTACCTTCTAGTAGGAACATATGCGGTTTAGTAGCATATAATATACCATACTAGGAGGTAATATTTTTATGGAAAATTATTTGTTAGAGGATAGATGTAAAATGTACGGAAATAACTCTTATGAAAACAAATATAACGAAGGAATGTGTGGAATGTATAACATGCCAAATAACTATGGACATATGGAATGTAAAAATACAATGATGGATTTTAATCCTTGTATGAATCATAATATGAATTATATGTATAACAAACCATGTGAGTGTATGCCTGGTAATTGGGCAAGGGGTTATGGTTATCCTATGATGAAAATGGAACCGATAGAAAATATGTGTGGATCATATAAAATGTTAATTGTTTATGTAGAAAAAAGCATTAACAAAATAATGATGGAAAATATGGGAATGATGCCAAAAGCAATATCTAAAGATAAGTATCATAAAGAAATGAATGAGATGCTATGTGAAGTTATGAAGAAAGAAAAAGAACTTAAAGAGATAGTTGTGGTAGATAGATGCGAAACTGAAGACACAGAAGATTTAGATAGGAATATGTGTCCATATTGTGGTGGTTTCTTAAAGGATACACTAGGAATATTATTCTTAACAGAACTATTAAAAAGAGGATGCACTTCTTGTTATTAATACATATATTAAATAAAAATATTTACAAGAATAAAAAGGTGGATTTCTGCCTTTTTATTTTTTAATTATATATATAGTTTAAATTTTATCTCTATAGTTAAAACTATGCCTTTTTACTTGATTTTTTGGCGTTTTTGTAATAGAATATAGACCATAAATAACGAGTATTAAAAATTTAACTAGAATCAAATTGTGACAAAAAATGATAGTATAGTTGATGTAATATATGTAAAATAAGAGGTGTTCACATGTTGTTTAAAAAAGATTTGGTAGTTAATGAAACTGTAAATATACAGACGAATAGTCCTAAAAAAGAGGTTAAAGGGTTTGTTAAGAAATTAATTAATTCTAAGACTCTGCCATATATAATAATGTTGTTTTTAACAGCAGCAGTAGAATTTATAGGGCTTAAACCTTTTGCCTTTGTAATGTTAGGTGTAGCAACAATATTTAATATACCTTTAATGGTACCTTTGCTAATAACATTAATTTCGTTTGCGGTATTTAAGTCGGATTTAAGTTTATATGTAAGTTATATAACTACATATATAATTTATACAGTTTTAGCTTCTATTATTGAGATAGAAGGCTTTAGTAAAAAGTATATAACATTAATGAAGTTAAGCGTTGCTTGTTTAGCTTCTAACTTAATTACATGTTTAATATTTAAGAAATTGTTAGTAGATGGAATAGCTCACTTTTTATTAGTTATAGCGTTATATCCGGTATTTACTTCTGGACTTACAATGTTATTAAATATTAGTAAAAAGATAATATTCTCTAAAGAGGAAATAATTAGTTTAGGTGTTTTAATAACATTTGCATTAATGCCTTTTAGTGGAATAAACATACTAGGATTTAGCTTCGTAAATGTAGCACTTATTGCTATGATAGTAACTTTAGGTTGGAAGAACGATTGGATGATGGGTATTGCTTCAGGTGTAATAATTGGACTAGTTTATGCAATACTTAATCCTAACGTGAATTCATTAATAATTACATCGTTTACATTCTCAGGATTAATTGCAGGCGTACTTAGCAGAGCTAACAAATGGGTTGTGGCAGTTCTTTTTGTTATGGGTAACATGATATTATCTGGACTATATGGAAAAGATGTAAATGTATTTGTGCGTTTAGCGGAAATGTTAGTTGCATCTGGAATAATAGTAGCTCTTCCAAGAAAAGTAATAGTTAGACTTGAAGACATGTTTGGAAGCTTTACAGGACTAGGTAAGGGATATGAAAATTTACTTGGTGCAGGTAGTGATGCAAAAGATAGACTAAATGCAATATCTGAAGTTTTTGATAACCTTTCTCATATAACAACTACAGTAACTGATGAAACTGTGGCCGAGACTAAAGAGGTAGTAAAAAAATATCTTGTAGATTACAAAAAGAATGAATGTATAAGATGTCCAAACAAGTTTAATTGTGTAAACGAAGAGCTCGAAGCTGTTTCAGAACATTTAGCAAATAGTTTAGAAAACGATGGATATATAACTAGTGCAATGCTTCCAGTGGATTGTGAAAAACAAGAACTAATTATGAAAAACATAACAGACATGTATAACAATGTTAAGCTTATGAGATATGTTAAACAAAAAGAAAATGAAGCTAATGCAAAACTTGCAGAGGAATATAAAGCTATATCTAGTTTTATTAAGAACATAGCAAGAGATGAAGAACAAGTAGTAAAGCAAGATACACATGAGCAAAAAAGAATAAGAGAAGAGTTAAAATATCTAGGCTATGTTGTTTATGAAGATACATTCACTAAAGGTGAAAATGTAGATACAATGTATGAGTTCATAACGGACATTATAATAGATATAAATAAAGCTAAAAAAGAAATACAAAAAGTTGTAAGTGATGCGGTTGGAACTAAGATGTCTATTAAGCTAGTATTAAATAGCAGTAAGACAGAACGTTCTAGAATAAAGCTACTTCCAACAAGCAGATATGTAGTTAAAGCTACAGTTAAACAAATAAGAAAAGCAGATAGTTCAGTAAGTGGAGACTCATACATAGTAACAGAACTTAAAGATAATAATAAAGTTATCGCTATAAGTGATGGTATGGGCTCTGGTGAAAAGTCTAAAGAAGTTAGTACATCTGTTATCAACATGATAGAAAAGATGGGACAAAACGGATTTAGCAATGAAGAGACCTTAAATATAATAAACAGACTTGTTAAGCTTAAAGAAAACGGAGAAGTTTCATCAACATTAGATATGTGCGTGCTAAATGAAAAGAAAAATATACTTGAGTTTATTAAGCTTGGAGCTTCTAGTTCATTTGTAATTGTAAACAACGAGGTAGAAGAAATCAAACAAGAAACATTACCAATGGGACTTCTTGCTAATGTACAACATTCTACAGTAGAAAAAGAAGTAACAAAAGGTATGTATGTAGTATTGATGTCTGATGGAGCAGAAAGCGATATTAATAAACAAGAACTACAAACAATAGTAGAAAAATTAAGCTTATTAGAATATACTGAAAAAGATCTTATGAATGCAATAATGGACAAAATAGTTGGTCGTCAAAACAAAATAACATTAGATGATGTAACTGTTATAGTTTGTAAGATAATATAAATAAAATATGTATATATCCATATCAAAGAAAATATACTTTGGTATGGATATTTTTAATGATATTATAGATAAAATAAATATGTTTATATGGGGTATGCCATTTGTTACATTGCTTGTTATAACTAGTGCTGTATTGACCGTAAAATTAAGATTTAACGCGTTTGATGTTATAAAAGGTGTGTTTGGTAAAAGGAGAATAAAAGAAAGCAAAAATGGGCGTATAACTAATTTTAATGCGTTAACAAGTGTGCTAGCTGGGACACTCGGGACAGGGAATATAACTGGTATTGCGGTGGCGATTATTACAGGTGGAGTAGGAAGCCTTTTTTGGATGTTTGTATCTGGAATAGTTTCTATAGTTATATCCTATGCTGAAAACTATATAGTAATGATGTATAGAAAAAAAGATAGAAGAACTGGATATTTTGGTGGAACAATGTATGTTCTAGATGACGTTTTAGGAAAGAGAAATTTAGCGGTTATTTTTGCACTTGTTGTGGTTATATCTGCCCTAACTTCTGGAACAATGACACAGGCGAATTCTTTATCTGAACTTGTAAATAACAGTAGCGGCATTTCTAAACAAACAGTGGGGATAATTTTAGCTGTAATTACTGCATATGTAGTAATTGGTGGAAAACATAGAATAGCTAAATTAAGTAGCGTTGTAATTCCACTTTGTTCGCTAACATATATTGCGTTATGTATTGTAATTCTTTCAAAAAATTGTACAAATATATTTTCTGGACTAAAAGAAATAATATCTGTAGCATTCGGTGCTAAACAGATTGTAGGAGGAGTAGTAGGTTTAGGCGTAAACAAAGTAATTGGAAAAGGGTTCTCTATAGGGCTGTTTTCTAATGAAGCGGGAATGGGGACAGCTCCAATGTTTACAGCTGCAGTAGAGGATGAAGATATACATAAAGCAGCAAGTGTAGCATCTATGTCAGTTGTAATAGATACACTGTTTTTATGTATGCTTACAGGTGTAACAATTATTAGTACTGGAAAATATAATATATTAAATGCAGGCGAAATGTTAAATAGTGTATTTGGAGAAATAGCGTTTGGAAAAGTCTTATTAAATATTTGTATGGTATTTTTTGTACTGGCTACGATACCATGTTTAGAATATTATGCAGAGCAGGCAATAGGCTATTTAACTAAAAGAAAAATGGTAACATATGCATTTAGAATGTTATATATATTGGGTATATATTTAGGTAGTATTGCATATTCTAGCATGGTATGGGATTTATCTGGAATATTTAGTGCGCTTATGACATTACCAAACTTGTATATGATATATGCTTGTATAGATGATGTGGCAAAGGATAGAAAAAAGAAAATATAAATATTTAATAAATTTTATAAAAAAGTGTTGACTTTTTTATCTAAAATGGCTATAATATAAATCGTAGCGGATGCGGGTGTAGTTCAATGGTAGAACCTCAGCCTTCCAAGCTGATGGCGTCAGTTCGATTCTGATCACCCGCTCCACTTTTTTTATGCCTAGAATCATTGATAAATAATGATTCTGGGATTTTTTTAATGCAATTTTAATGTAACGAGAATAATGTGGTGATGAATTATTAATAGATGATACCACCTAATTTGACAATATATGATATAATATTAATGTTAAAATATTTTAGCCAATAATAATTTGGAGGTAACATATGGATAATTGCAAAGAAATTAATTTAAACGACTATGTTTATGTAAAACTAACCGTGTTTGGTAGAAAGGTGTTGTCAGACTATTGTAGCAAAGCTGGAGTAACAGGAAAAGAAGCAAGGAAGCTTTACTATATGAGATACAACACAATTAAAATTCAACTTTGGGAACTAATGCACATATTCGGTTCGACATTATATAATGGAGCAACCGAGCATCCATTTACGACTGGATTTGTTTTCGTTCATGAAGAGAATGTAAAATAACAACAAGGTAAAAAACAAACAAAAGCCTGTACTCATTTGAGTACAGGCTTAGTTTTTAGTCGATTCCTAATTTTTTTGCTTGGTCTTCGGTAACAATGCGAATTCCTTGCTTGACGAGAATATCTTTAAGAAGATCCACCTGGCCTTCTAATTGAGATATTTTACGTTCCTTACGAGCAAATTTTTCGGTTTCGCGCAAATTATTAAAATTCAACCATTCTTGCGCATCATAAAGATACCAATGGTCAGTTCCAGCCAAATATATCTTGACACGCTCACCCTTAGCATCACTTAAGATGTAATAACCACCTTCACCTAATTCCTTCACTACTATAGTAAAGAGCGAGAGATAGGGATACTTGGAAAGAGGTTTTTCTACAGGATCAGGATTGTTGCCCCAATCAACCCTGGAACCAAGGATAACCATTTGTCCAATACTGCCTTTATCGCAGATTGGAAGGAGCTCGATGTTTTTGCCGTTTACACAAAATCCTAACATATGTTTGCCTTTCTTTACTCGTGGGATTGGATTTGCTATTACTAGCTTCCCCCAAGCAATAAACATAAAGTTTGTGAATAATTAAGTAGAATGTATTACTACTTTTGTTTGTGTTATCTAGTAGGTAGTTCTTCCCACCATTTGCACTTGTCGTCGGGAACGGATGTGTATCCCCAGAAATTTCCTTCATCATCCGGAACTGCGGGAACCAGAGTCATCTCACCAGAAGAATAGGACTTGGATATATCCTTAAGACTTACAATGAGCTGGTCAGTCATTTCCATTGGCATACCCTCAGGGCCGGGGCCGCGGTAAGAAGGCACTCTGCCTTTTTGATCTACTGTCCACCTAGGAAGCGGAAGCTTTTTACCTGTAAGCGTTCCTACAAAGCAGTCATTTTTTTCTTTCCAGGTGCACTCTTCGTATTCTCTTGGACTTTGCCGTGCCTCTGCACAGGTTGCACAGACAAGTGGCTCGGTATTCATATACGGCCGCCACAGTTTTACGTGACTTTTTCCGCACGCTGCACATACATATACATTCATTTAAGTATCCTCCTTGCTAATTAGCATAAAATATTATTAAAATCTTCGTATATTATAGCATACTTAACATAATTTAACAAGTTAAAATGTTTTGTTTAAGTTTATTGAAAAAAACTAATAAACAATGTATAATTTGCATATAAAAGGGGAATAAAAATTGAAAGACGTAATAAAAGTAAATAGAAGTAAAAAATCTAAGATTATTAAACTTATTGCATTAGTTATATTCTGTGTTATAGCATTAATAATTTTTATTGCAATGTTTCCGGTAATAACAAGCTTAGGCTCTGAAGAAGCGAGAATGGAATTTAAGGAAACAATTAGTGGAAATAAATTAAAAGGAACGTTACTAATAGCTGGCTTACAAACATCACAAGTTATAATACCTATGCTACCAGGAGAGCCAATGGAAGTGTTAGCAGGAATATGTTTTGGACCAGTAGGCGGTCTAATATTTATGCTCATATTATTCTGGTTTGCTACAGCAATAATTTTCTACTTAGTAAGAAAATTTGGTGTTAATCTTGTATATACTTTTTGTAATGATGATTTGATTGAAAAGGTACAAAACAGTAAAGTATTTAAGAATCCAAAGGTTGTTGAAAGGGTATTATATATATTATATTTAACACCATTAATGCCTAAAGATTTCTTTACATACATGGCAGGGTTATTACCACTTGAAAAGCCTATGCGTTTTATAACATTATGTACTTTAGCAAGAATACCTTCTATAGTATCATCAACAATAGCAGGTGCAGGAATTATTGAAGGATCTATATGGGTAGCAATTTGGTCATATGTAATTGTATATGCTATAGTAACGGTGGCAATATTAATATACATGAAAATAAGCAAGGACAAAGAAGCTAAAGAAGCGATAGAGCTTGTAACTAAAAAGGATAAAGTAGAAAATAATAAATAAAATAACGTTAACTAAATTAGTTAACGTTATTTTTTGTTAGTTACATTTGTTCTTGTACATAAGATTTTACTTTTGCAAGAATTACTTCAATGCTTTCGTAGGTTTCAAAACCTGCAGCTTTTTTGTGACCACCGCCGCCGAATTCTGTAGCCAGTCCATCTACGTTGATATCACAATTGCTTCTAAGAACACCAGATACGCTTCCATCAAGTTCAATTAGGAATAATCCAAACACATTTACATCAATAAGTTCATACAAATATGCTGCACATTTCTTAAATATAGTGCTGTAAGGAATGTCCTTAAAGAAGTCATCATGCCTATCTAGAACAACATAGTGAAAACTGTCAAATTGGATGTTATTAAACATTTTTGAAAGAATAGTAGCTTCTCTTAAACAAAGATTTTTGCATACATTCTTTATTGCAAATGTTCCGTTTGCACCATGGTATAAAAGCATGCTTGCAACAAGCATTGTTTGTGATGTAACTCTTTTGTAAAAAGAGTTTGTGTCTGCAGCAATACCCGCATAGAGAAGAGTAGATATCTCTTCATCTAAGATAGAATTGTGGAGGGGGTCATCTATTTCGTTTGCAAGATGAGATATAATCTCTGCTGTAGAACTTATATCCTTATCTATGAACGAATACTTAGATTCATTGTTTCCACCTTCGTGATGATCTATGCAGATAGTTGTTCTGGCATTATCAAAAAGTTGTTCAAACCGGCCGAGTCTTTCTTTTCTGTTTGCATCAAGCATAATGAAGTTAAATTCTTGGTTTTCGTCATATGTGTTTAACACACAAGATGTGTCTAACCAATAAGTTTTATCCATATCTGCTTTTTCTATCAAAGCATAGGCTGTGTAGCCTAGTTTTGACAAGATTTTTGCAAGAGCAATACAAGATGTAATGGAGTCGTAGTCTGCGTTCTTATGACCTGCAATAAGCACAACTGTGCTTTGGGGAAGAAGTTCTAATTGTTGTTTCAAGATTTTGTAGTCAATCATGTTACACCTCTTTTAATATATATTTTCCAATATATTCTATCACAAAACCGCTATTTTTTCAATAAAGCAAACTATCCATAACATATACAAAATGGTTGAAATTAAAAAATCTTTAATATATAATGTGCATATATAGGGTGAAAAGTATGAAACCAGATTTAGAACTAAATGTAGAATGTTTCAATTTGAAGTATACATTAGAATGTGGACAATGCTTTAGATGGGAATGTACAGAGAATAATACATATGTTGGTGTAATAGAAGATAGGGTAATTAAAATAAAGCAAGAAGAAAACAAAATACTTGTGTGGTCTTCATTGGTAGATAATTTAGAAGAAGTTGTTTGTGAGTATTTTGACTTAAATAAAGATTATGTATCTTTAGAAGAAGAAATAGCTAAAATAGATAAGAATGTAGAAGAGTCGTTAAAATATTCTTCTGGTATTCGTATATTAAATCAACCGTTGTTTGAGACAATAATATCATATATTATTTCTGCAAATAACAATATAAAAAGAATAAGTCGTTCGGTAAAAGATATTAGCAGAAAATATGGAAAGAAAGTAGTATTTGAAAATAACGAATATTATTTGTTTCCAACATTAGAAGAAATAAAAAATATAACTATGGATGATCTGCTAGAATGTGGGACAGGCTTTAGAGCTAGATATATAAAAAATGTAATTAATTATTTTATAGACAACAATGAGTTTTTAATAAATCTAAAAGTGATGGATACTGATAGTGCTAGAAAATCATTAATGACTTTGATGGGCGTAGGCCCTAAAGTAGCAGATTGTATACTGTTATTTTCACTTAAAAGAGGAGAGGTTTTTCCTGTTGATGTATGGGTAAAAAGGATAATGGAAAAACTATATTTTAAGGATAATACAAGTATAAAAGAAATATCTGAGTTTGCAAAAGATAAGTTTGGAAAACATGCTGGGATTATACAGCAGCATTTATTCCATAATGTAAGGGAAGGGAATATATAATGTTAAAATTAGATTTTGAACAAGAAAAAATCAAAGAGCAAGAAAGACTTCAAAAGAAGATTGAGAAAAACAAAAAGATAATTTTTATGTCTGGATTTTGTATATTAATAGCAGTACTGTTGTTAGTTATTCTTGTTGCGTTTATTAAACTTTCAGACAAACCAAAAGTAATAATAGACAATACAAAAGTAAATTTAACACATGTAAATGGTAAACTTGCAAAATACATAGAAAACTTAGGAAATACATATACAATTAGATACTTAGGAGAGTTTGGCCCTAATAGCTGGAATGATGAGATAAAACAAGCAACTATAGAATATACACGTGAAGGTTCTAAGTCTGCAATATATTCAGAAGAGTTAAATAGGCATGTTGTAATAAGCGGAGATAATGTTTATTCTATTGTAAAAGTATATAAAGTAATAGTTGAAGCAAAAAAACCTGTGGATTTTAGTGCTTCAGAGTATAATCTTTTATCAGATTTTGGACAAAGATATGTAGCCGATGTCGAAGTTAAAGAAAGTGGAGTAGAATATGTTTATCAAGAATATACTCATCAAAACGCAAAAATAAGATATTATTTTGTTGGTGATGATTTAAGACATATTAAAATAATCACTGGTGATGTTGAAAGAAAGATAAATGTAATAGTAACGAGAAAGACAGTAAAGAGAGAATTATTTGAATTACCAGAAGGATATAAACGCACAAAAGCATAGTAAAGAGGTAGATAAGATGAAATTAGAAATACCAAAAAAGAATCAGATAAAAATAATAGTAACATTTGTTATAGTAGCAGCTTTAATTACATTAATGGTGTTATTAGCAAAATCGTACTATGTAAATAATGAAATGACAGATGCAGAAAGATTTTACACAGAATACGAGAATGTACCGGTAGACAATGTGTTTAAGATAATATCTGCAAAAGAAGCATATGAAACTTTAGATGATGATCAAGCTATAATATTATTTGGATTTAAGGATTGCAAATGGTGTAGAAGTTATGTTCCAATTCTAAATGAAGTTATAACAGCTAACAATGTTCCAGAAGTGTACTACTGCAATATTAAACAAGATAGAGCAAAAAACACAGAAGATTATAAAAAGCTTATAGAAAAACTAGGTGAATTTTTACATGAAGATGATAATGGCAAAAAACGTATTTATGTGCCAGATGTTTATTTTATAAAGGGTGGAAAAATAATTGGGCATAATAATGATACTTCTTTAATATCTGGTGCAGACACTGAAGGATATTACACAGAAGAAACAACAAATGAATTAAAGGACAAGTTAACAAAGCTTGTATTAGAAGTATATCCTAAAGATGAAGTGTGTGACGATAGCAAAGGCTGTTAACAAGTATAAAATACGAAATGAAGACGTTTAAGGAAACTTAAACGTTTTTATTTATATAGGGGCTAGATTATTAGCATATTGTGTGGACAATGTGAATATATATTATATAGAAGGTGAGATTAATGGAAGATAAAAAAATACAAGCAATGCATAATGTAATAATGGAAAATAGAGCAAAGTTAACACTAACAGGAGTAAAAGATATTCACAGCTTTGACGATGAACTAGTTCTTGTTGAAACAGAGATGGGAATACTTACA
This sequence comes from Clostridia bacterium, assembly GCA_017521005.1. GTDB lineage: Bacteria > Bacillota > Clostridia > TANB77 > CAG-465 > UMGS1649. Next base: position 13,893 of record JAFXEC010000013.1, read on the forward strand.
ATAAAAGGAGTAGACCTAAAGATGAATAAATTAAATTTAGATAATACTGAACTTAGTGTTGAAGGTAGAATTATAGCACTTGTATATAGTGAAAGTGAAATAGAAAAGAAAGGCAAAATGTTTAATAAAATATTTAAGTAGGTGGTAAACTTGTCTTTGCAAATTGAGACTATTAATTTTTTAATATTTGTAGTGACGGGCATGTTTTTTAGTTTTATCTTTGATGTTTTTAGAGCAATAAGAAAGATTAATAAACCAAAGAAATTATTATTGATATTCAGGATATTATTTATTTTATAATAATAGGGATGCTGCTAATTTATTTAATTGTTAATATGCAAGGGGAAGTGTTAAGACTATATTTAGTATTAGCTATCATACTTGGAATTATATTATATACACTTATAGCAAAGAATAAAATTAGAGATATATTTGTTATACTAATAAACAAAATGTCTGGAATAATACAGTTTATATTTTTGCCATTAAAAATACATTATATGTTTTTATGCAAAGTATGTAAAAAAATAAAAAAATGTGTAAAAGTTTCTTGCAAAAGAAAATCGGATATGATAGAGTTTTATCATAAGAAAGTGAAAAATGTACGAGTAAAGACAAGTATATTTAGGAAACAAAAGAAGGAAGAGAGTTGAAATATGACAAGTTCTTTGAATTCACAAGTTAATAAAAAGAAAAAGAAGAAGTACAGAGTAGATTATGTCAGAGTACTTCTGATTGTTTGTCTTGTCTATTTTTCTATCACTTTTGTAAAACAACAATTTGAAATAAATGAATACAATGTAAAGATAGACGGAATAAACCAAGAAATTGCAAATGCTGAAGCAAAAACAAATGAATTAAATGAAATTAAGAAAAATGTAGATGATCCTGCATTCATAGAAAAGATAGCAAGAGAAGAATGTGGTCTTGTAAAACCGCATGAAAGAATATTTATAGATGTAAGTAAATAAAATAAGCAACTCACAATATAGTGATTTGCTTATTTTTTGTATGTATTAAATTAGTTGTTATTACCACAGCAGCAGAAAAGAATTACTAAGGCTATTAAAATAATCCAAATAAAAGAACAGCAAGAAGAATTATTTGAATTACAATTGCAACTATTACAGCCGCATCCACAGTCGTTCATTGAATCAGAAATGTTACAACAATTGTTCATAACATTCACCTCCTTAAGATATACTATGTTAAATATTAAAATGTGTTACAAAAAGTTTTGGTTGTGAAAACACATAAAATATGTGTGAAATATATATTTTAGTTAAAGCAAAGGTAAATATTCTACTTAAAGAACTTTTTATGCATTATAGAACAATTTAATAAAAATAGATTTATCATATATTAAAATATGCTTGAGGGAAGAAAAGAAAATCTGTAAAAAGATAAAACTTTCTTGTTATATAAGAGGTATTAAATTGTTTAAGAGCTAATCCAAGAAAAGCTTTTAATAAATTTTAACAAGGAGGAAAAATTATGGATAAACGAACGGATAAAAAATCTTAAGTACATTTCCACAATAGGTAATAAGATTTGTAAATTAAAGTAGTAATTAGGAATTAAAAATATATATTCCAACCAACAAAAAAGAACACCTTTAGGTGTTCTTTTTATTTTACATTTAAGTAGCATAGATTGTTAATGTTTGGGTAAATAGCTTGTTCTTTTTATCTATACTGGTTGTTATATTTCCTTGAGAATATTTTCTAAGGAATTTCTTTATTTCATATAGTCCAAATCCCGATGGCCTTTCTTTAGTCGAATAGTTTTTATTAAATATTTTGTCTACATCTATATTTGTATCTTTTACAGAATTGGATATAGATATTACATCTGAGTTTCTTTTGTAATCGTGGTGCATACGAATAATTAGTTTTTTAGCATCTGTATTTTCGCCAGCTTCTATTGCGTTATCTAAAAGTATACCTAATGTTCTTGAAAGTTCAAACATAGGAAAGTTGATTTTAGATACAGTAGTAGTTATATCTAAAGTAAGTGCCATATTATTTTCTCTTGCTTCCAATATTTTCTTTACAACAATGCCATAAATACCTGGGTCATCTATAACTTTAGGTGAAAGAATAGACAATGTATTTATATCATTAAAGCCTAAAACAAGATTTTGGCAATATGCTTTAGCACCTTCAGAATCGTTAATTGCTATGTAACCTAAAATAGCTTGTACAATATTACCCATATCATGTTTGAAACCACGAACACCTTCGTTAACTTTACTTAATGTTTTGTTATATATTAAAGTATTTTCTAACTTTTGTTTAGTTGCTTCCTGTTTTGAAACAAGTCTTAAATTAAATATACTAACCATAGTTATTAAAAGCATTTGAGTTACATTTATTATAATAAATATTTTAGAATATCTAAAGTTATTTACCATAAGGAAAAACATATTAGGAAGTAGGCATAAAAATATTATAACTAATTGTGGTGCAAAATATTTTACTTTTCTTCCATTAATATTTGCAAGAGATTTGTTACATATTTTAATAATTAAAGCAACTGCAGCTTGTAAAATAGCAATACCAGATGTAAACAAACTATATGCAAGTGGTTTTACTAGAAGTTTAGTAAGTGTTAAATCAAAATCTAACAATATTAAAGATATGATTGCTTTAATTAAAATTGGAAATAGAGCCGCAAGTAAAGCGATAATAATAGCTTTGTGTACTCGTAAATTATATAACTTATAACAACTAATTATAATTGTAGACATATATATTGCTATAGTAAGGAATGTATCATTTGGCACCATGTTATGTATTAGTATTTTATTTAGAACAAGCGTAATAAATATTGCAATAAATAATTCTAAAAATGAATACTCATCTTGTTTTCTCGCTCTACTTATAATGTATATAAGAACGGCTAATGAATATGTTATACCCACTGCTTCTACAAATAGAAAAACTATTGTTATTAAAAAATCTAATGTATTCATAATTAAACTCCTTATATAAAATGAAGTAGTTGTCCAAGTGGACAATCTAAACCGTTATTAAAATAGATGGTTTTAGAATCTTTATCTATCTTAACAATTTCATTTTGATTTACAATATATGATCTGTGATTCCTAATAAAGCAATCTGGTAAAGATTTAATTATCGTATTAAGGGATAAACAGGTTTCGTAAGTGGCATCTTTTGTATATATTGTAGTTTTAGATTTGCTGTGCTCTATAAAAAATATATCTTCTGTACGTAATGTATAATCTTTGCTAATTTTAATAAGTCTTGTATGAGCAGAAGTCAAATCATCCTTAAGACGACTTAAAACTAAAGATATTTTATCTATATCTAAAGGTTTAAGAATATAATCAAAAGTTTTACAAGAAAATGCAAGCATTGCATATTCAAAATGGCTAGTTACAAATACTAATTTGAATTTCTTGTTAACAGTTCTTAATTCTTTGGCAAAAGTAATACCATCTTTACTATCATTAAAATTAATATCTAAAAATAATATATCAATATTACGGTTTGCAATTTCTGTATATATTTCTTGTTGGTTTGTTGTGCAGACAGAAATGTCTGCATCAAAGTCTAAAGCTATTAGTTGGGACTCAACAAGCTTTTTTGTATAATTTATGGAATGTATATCGTCATCACATATTCCTATCTTTAACATAAGGCATCAACCCCCGTTTTTGGCGTGCAAGAAATATATTACCTATTTTTACCAGTTAATGCAAGTATGTTTTTGCACACAACAGGTAATATTTGGAAAATGGTATTCGTTTAGCATAAATACTAATGCGTAGCGTAAAATGTATTGAGGTGACTAGATGAAAGTAAAAAAGCACAAGACAAGTATTAATCTAAGAAAAGTAAAGAAACATAGCGAGTTTAGAGAAGATATGGTAAATAGAATAGCAGAATTTTTGGAAATACCAAAAGAATTGGTAGGAGATAATACAAAGGTAACAACGATAGGAAATAAATATATATATCTAGAGGGGAAGCACAAGATAGCAGATTATTATACAAGTTATATAAGAATAATAACTAAGAAGTATGGATTTACTATTACAGGAAAAGCACTAGAAATAAAAGAAATGGGAAATGACGAACTTGTTATTGAAGGAAATATATCTAATATTGAATATGAAAAAAGAGGTATAGATGAAATTTAGTAAAATAGGTAAAAACATAAAAGCGGTAGTAACTGTAGAAGTTGAGGGCTTCTTTGTAGAAAGATTAATAAATCTCTTAAAGAATAATGGCGTAGATGTTTGGGATGTAAAGGTATTAGGAATAGGAGATATTTCTTTTAATATAGAATCTAAAGACTTCAAAAAGATATTGCCGTATGTAAAAAAGAGCAAATGTAAAGCTAAGGTAATTTCAAAAAGGGGAATATATTTTGAGGTGTTCAAGTATAGAAAAAGAAGAATTGCGTTATATATGCTAATATTAGTAACTGTAGTATACATAGTAACCTCGAGCTTTATATGGCATATTGAAATAGAGGGTAATGAAAAGGTAAATATTCAAAGTATAAATAAGCTTTTAAGAGAGTATAAAATGGTACCGGGCACGTTAAAGAAAAAAATTTCTAAAGGTAATTTATCAGATTACTTGAGAGCAAATATTTATGAAGCCGCTTGGGTAGGAGTAGATATTGTAGGTACTACTATGAAAATAACAATAAAAGAAAAGATAATATCTAAAGAAGAAGATAGGAGTATAAAAGGAGATATAATAGCTACTAAAGATGCCGTTATTACAAGAATAGTAGCATCAACAGGAACGGCGTTATATAAAGAGGGAAGTTTTGTAAAGAGTGGAGATATATTAATTGCTGGAGTAGACAAAAATGGATTGACCGGTGAAACGAGGGTGCATGCAAGCGGTGTTACTAGAGGTATAGTTGAATATAAATTTAGCAAAGAATATAAAGAAAAAAATATTATTAAGGAAAAGACCGGTAAATCAATGTTTGGTGTAGGAGTGGGTATAAATAATAAAGAATTTATATTAAAATGTTTGCCAAAAAAATATAAATATGATATAACTAGTAAAGTCAAAATGTTTCGCTTTTTAGGAATAAACATTTCAATTATTTTTAATACATATGAAGAATATATCGTAAAAGATATCGTAAATACAAAGGATAGCCTCATCATACAGGGTGAGCAAGAAGTAGACCTATTTTTAAACCAGATACTAACAAGTGGTAGTAATGTTAAAGATAAGAATGTAGAAATTGAAAATACAAATGATGGTATAATATACAAAGTAACGGTAAGCGTCGAGGAAAATATAGGGGAATTTTTAGAGACAGGGGATAAGTAATATGGGAATAAGTATAGACTATTATACAAATTATGAAGTTAAAGAAATGATCGAAAAGTACAACAAGTTTATAGAAACATATAAATTAGCAATAGATAAACTTGTTGCAAAAGCCTTTAAGTTAGAAGGCTTTAATTTACCTAATGTATACATCGGTATAGGTGTAGTAACAGAGGAAGAAATTAAACAAATAAATAATGAATATAGAAAGGTAGACGCTCCAACTGACGTCTTATCTTTCCCTATATTTACAAGAGAAGAACTAGCTAAAATGAAGGCGGACAAGTGTGATACAGAAATGTCTATTGGAGATATAGTACTTTGCATGGATGTTATAGAAAGACATGCAGTAGAATATGGTACAGGTTTTAATAGAGAAATGTTATACATGATAGTACACGGCATTTGTCATCTTTTAGGCTATGATCACGAGATACCTGAAGAGAAAAAGGAAATGAGAATCCTTGAAGAAAAAATATTAGAAGGATGTGAAGTATAGTTTGGATGAAAAGCTAAAAGACAAAAATTTGGATGAAAATCTAGATAATGAGCATAAGAATAAAACTTGGTTTTCTGCAACTAAAAATGCCTTAAATGGAATAATTCATGCTTTCAAGACTGAAAGAAATTTAAGAATTGATTATCTTATAGGAGCATTAGTTTTCTTTATAAGTTTGTTTTTTGATTTTTCAAAAGTAGAACTTATATGCTTAGTAATAACAATTGGTTTTGTTATATTTGCGGAAATGATAAATTCGGTTGTAGAATACGTTGTAAACTTAATAACAACAGAATATAACTTGGATGCAAAGGCAGCTAAAGATATAGCAGCAGGCGGTGTACTTATCGCTAGTACAATATCTGTAATTGTTGCATATCTACTATTTATAGACAAGCTTAAAGTTGCATCAACAGAATTACTGCATGCTGTATTAAGTACAAGATCACATATAACTGTAGCAATACTATTTACAGTTGTACTATTGGTTGCAATACTTAAAGGGGTATTTACTAAAAAAGGCGAAAGAAACTATGTTAAATCTTTCCCAAGCGCAAGGGTAATGATAAGCTTTGCGTTAGCAACATACCTTTTAGTAATAACAGAGAGCTTGCTTGTTGGTGGAGTTGCATTTGTTCTTAGTGTTATGGTTTCTTCAATGAAGAGGGAAAATGATAAAACTACAATGCTTCAAGTTGTATTAAGTGCAGCATTAGGAGTTCTTGTTGTACTAGCTTTATACCAACTAACAAAATTAACACCACATATTGCAGACTGGACATTCAAGCTTTGGTAAAACAAATAATTAAATAATAATATTAAAAGGTCTTACATAAGTAAGATCTTTTTTGCATATATTGTACAAGGTGGTCAAATGAAAAGATTTGTTATTTCTTTAGTAATATTAATATTAGTATTTATGTTTTTTGTGCTACTTAATGAAATTAGATACTTGCTAATTTAATAAATATCATATAAAATATCACTAAATTAAGGTGATTATATGAAAAAAGGAATAACATTAATTAATCTAACAGTAGTAATATTATTACTTGCTCTTATAGCAGGTATAGTTGTGTATGAAGGTAGCGATGCAATTGCTACAACAAACAAAACAAAGTTTGCAATAGAAATATTAGATGTACAAACAAAAGTAGACAATTACTATATGGAAAACGGGAAATACCCAAGTGTTACCCAAGTTACATTTGATGTGTCTAAACTTAAAGAAGAAGAAAAAACACAAATAGCTGGCGAAACGGTAGCAAGTAATAGCATAACATTATACAGTATAGATTTGAATTTATTAGGAATAAAAAATACGGTTTATGGCAATAATAAAAATAGTAAAGATGTATATGCGGTTTCAGAAATAACAGGTAAGGTGTATTATATTAACGGAATTAAGTTTAATAAAGTTAAATATTATACGTTAACAGATGAATTATATTCAGGAATGAGTACAAGTATACTTCCAAAAAACTATAAAGAAGTTAGAAAGGAAGAAGTTGTATTTAGAGTAAATAGATTAGAAGTAGGAAAAGAAGCAGTAACGATAGATGTAATGGTTCCAAGTGATGCAACAGGAATAACTGTTACAGCAACTAACTCTATAACAGTAGCAAGCGCAGTGACGGAAGGCGAATATAAAAAGTATTCAGTAAATGCAAGCAAGGTAACAAGAAATTATGTCGTTACAGTAAAATATACGTTAGATAGTACAGCTAAAACAGTAACATACACGGTGAATAATGTTGATGTAGAGGGGCCTGGTTCATCTATATATATGGTAAAATATAGTGGATATACAGTAATAAAAATTGAGCCTAATCATCCAGAACAAGTTGCAAAAATAAAAATAGATAAAGGGAATTTAACTAAAGAGTATTTTTCTAAATACGGAAAGAATGTAGAGAACAATGAATACACGTGTTATACAGCAGGAACATATACAGTGTATTTAGAAGATTTATTGGGCAATACGACTATTTCTTTATTAAATGTAACTATAATATAAATATGTTATATAATGTTAATTAATAAAATTACTTTAAAAATAGGTTTAGTCGTGCTAAAATATTAATTGTTGAAAGGTGGTACATATATGGAAAACAAAGAAGAAATAAAAGAAGAAGTTTTAGATACAACATCAGATGTTGAAATAGCTAGTAATTTAACAATATCTGAAGATGTTATAGGAATAATAGCAGGTCTTGCTGCAGCTGAGGTTGAAGGTGTTTCAGGAATGACACTTGGCTTTGTAGATGGAATAAACCAAATTATTGGAAGCAACAAGAAGTATGCTAAAGGTGTTAAAGTAGAATTAGAAGGCAACGAAGTAGTAATTAATCTATATGTAATAGTTAAATATGGAGTAAAAATACCAGAAGTTGCATTTTCTATCCAAACATCAGTAAAGAATTCTGTTGAAGGAATGACAGGACTTAAAGTTAAATCTGTAAATATAAATGTACACGGTGTAACTTTTGATAATGAAAAAAAGAAAGATAGAGAAGACGAAGAATAGCAAGGAAAAAATAGCAGGATTATCTCCTGCTATTTTTTGTTTAAATATTATAGAAACATAGTAAAATGTGTAAATATTAACAATAGAGTCTAGTAATGTTACAATAAAATTACAAACAAATAACAATTAAAATACAATTGCTCGAGTTGGCTTAAAATTGTTGATTTGGCATGACCTATGTGTTAAATTATTTATAGAGATTTTATCTGCAAAAGAGGGTACAGAAAATGCAGAATAAAGATATACAGAAGGAGAAAGTATGGGAGCTTGTTTAGGAGTCTATTTAGGCGAAAAAATAATAAAATATGCTAAACTTGAACAAGATGAAAAAACTAAAAGAATTAGTTTGAATTCATATGGCACTAAGTATGTATGGGGTAAGAAGGAAGATGAAATACTTGATCTTATCTCTCAAACAGGTAGTGACAATGGTAAAATATGCCTAAATACAGAAAACACCTATAAACTTGAGACAGAAGTATTAAGACAATTAAAAAAATCTGACGTTCAAAGTGTTATAGCGCTTGAAGTTTCTGACAGCACTATACAAAGAGGAATAAATGAGAAAACTGTTGAACATAGATATACACTTATAGATTCTAAGATATCATCAGCAAATACTCATGCAATTATTGAAGTAGCAAATAAATCAGATATAACAAAATATTCTGAAAACGAAAAGATAAAGAATTTAGCTGGTATATATCCAGTTGAACATTTATTAAACAGAATTACAACTCAACCAAATAATTATATATTATTAAACGTTGATGAAGAAACAACAATGATATTTGTTTCCAATAACGTGCCTGTAATGTCTAGAAAAATAGATGTTAATATGAAATCAATACTTGATGCATTAGCTATTCAAGAAGGATCTTATGCAAAGGGGTGCGATGTATGTAGAACAATAAATGTTCTATCAGATGATAGTTTAGATTATAAGCTTGAATCTGTAATAGAACCAGTAATTCAAGATTTATTAAACAGAGTTGGCAAAGCTATTGAAGAAACTAATTTCCAATGTGGAAAGATAATGTTAAATGGGCTAATCAATATGTTTATAAACATAGAGGTTCTATTTGAACAATTCTTCGGAATAGATACTGAAAAATTAAAACCAACATTTTTAAGTCTAGATGAATCGACAGTAAATATGGCTGAAGTTATAGAAACAAACGAAGCTATAGCATTGGCTTATGAAGGTTTAACGGGTGCTAAGAAAGAGCTTAACTTCTATACAGCGCCTGCACAAGCAGCAACCACTGCTAAAGCACCGTTGGATATAAAGACTATATTCTCTAAACCAAAACCTGGTGAGAACAAACCTGCATTTGTAATGCCTACATTAAATATAGACAAGCCAAAGGTAGAAAAGACATTATTGTTTGCAAATTTAACTGCAGCATCACTTTTAGTTTGTTATTTAGTGTTTAGTATTATATATGCTAAAGAATTAGAATCAATGCAATCTACTTTGAATCAAAATATAAGTCATATGCAAGTAGATATAAGCAAAGTAAAATCAGACACTAAATATATTAATGATGTTAAAGCAAAATACACAACATATAACAACTATATTAATTCTACAGTAACAAAAATCAAAGAAGGAAAAATAGGAAAATATTCAACATATAATGTTGCAAACTTTATGCAAAAAATTGCAAAATACATACCAACAAATGTTGAATTAGTATCAATTGCTTCAAATGATAATAAATCAGTAGCAATTGTAGCAAGATCAAAATCATACTCTGAGTTAGGATACTTCGTATCACAACTTAAATTAAAAGGAGTATTAGATAATGTTAAAACTGGCAATGTAGAACATGGTAATTACATAACAGTTACGATTGGCGGTGATTTGCCATGATAAAAGAATATAAAAAAATATTAATAATGTCAGCTGTACTGCTAATACTAATAATAGGTATAGTGATTGTCTTTACAACAGATATTTCGATAGTTGGTATAAAGAGTGGTTCAATATTTACTATCTCTGAAGGAAAGAACAACTTAAATGGTTTGATAGAAAAAGAGAGTACAGTAAAAGCAGAACACCAATCAGCTTTAGATAGTTTAGAACAAGCTAAAAATACTTATGAAATTGAAAAGAAAAAGTTTGATACTATAGATCAAGCAACAGTTGATTTAGTAAAAGAAGCAACAAAAGATGAAAAATATTTCATTGAATATCTTTGGATAACATTAGGAAATTATGCAACAGACAACAACCTAATCATTGATGTAATAACTCCAGGCTCAACATTATCATCAACAGGTGAAACACTAAATGGTAGTGGAAGTGATACTGGAACTGGAACAGGAAATGCTTTAGGCGGAGGCATAAATTTCGGTGGGTCTGATACGGGTGCTGGAAATAGCAGACCAACTACAGACACATCATCGGTTGCTAATAATTCTATAAGAATAATAGTAAAAGGTAGATATGCCAATGTAGCAGATTTCGTATATGATGTTGAAAATGATAAAGAATTAAAATTTAGATTAGACAATATAAAAATGGTGTATAAATCAAATAACCAAATTGAAGCAACATTTAATATTTTAAGTCTACAAGTTAAAAAGTAAGGAAGGTGATTTAAGTGGGAAAGAAAGAATGGATGTTATATATATTACTAACTATAGGTATGTTTGCATTTGTAGCAGTTTTATTGTTAATTTCTATACCACAAATAGAATCAGTTTCTGAACTACCAGAATCATATAAAGGTATAGTTAAAAGTGAATATACATTTGATGATTCTGTAAATGACAATACTCTAGTAAAAGAGTATGATATAACATCGAAAGATGTTTCAAATGGATTGAAGAAAGACAAGTATGAACAAGGCAATATAAATCCATTTACACCAAACACAGATGTTACGGTATACAATGAACCTACTAAGAAACCAGTAGATGAAAATAAACCGCTAACACCTAGTGATAAATAAGGTTAATACATCGCCTTACCTTGGCGGTGATTAATATAAATTTTATAGGAGGAATAGAAAATGAAAAAAGGTATTTCTTTAATCGTATTAGTAATCACAATTATCGTTATGATTATAATAGCTGGTGCTATAATAATCTCTTTAAACAGCACAAACGTAATCAACAGAGCTGACGAAGCTGTTGTTGCAACAGACGTTTCATCAATGAATGACCAATTAAACATGGCTTACGTTGATCTTAAATTAGAAGATGCTTACAGATCTAAAAATGACTTTACTGCAGAAACAGCTGTAACAGTAAATGGACAATCTTATGCATCTGTAAAAGCATACTATGAAGCATTTGCTCCAGCTATAAAAGATTTAGCTACTAAATATACAGCTTATGAATTAGTAGTAAACGGAAGCGGTGCAGCTTCAGTTGTAAAAAAAGCAGAATAAAGATTAATTAAAAATAAACTTAAGAAAAATAAGTAAAAAAACTAATACGAAAAGTACACAGGACATATGCATAATTACAATGTATATGTCCTTCGTACTAATATTATATTTATTTGAGAGAAAAGACTTTGAAATAAGTATAAT
>JAFXEC010000001.1 GCA_017521005.1 Clostridia bacterium
CTCATATAAGTTTTCTTGGCTTTCCTTAGTAGTAAATCCCTCTCCACTTGATAACTCTGTTAAAATCCTACTTACAGCTCTTGAGAGTTCCCCACATTCTTCAATACATTTAAGCATTTGATTATGTGTGCCATATGTATCTATTGCTTTTTTCAATATCTCTTTATTCATGGTCTTTCTCCTTTTCTGTGTTATGTATACAGCTTTTACATCGTTCATCATCGCCGATCGGTTTTAATTCAAACAAACATATATAAGCACCTTTGCCGTAGTTTTTATTTAAATACTCACAGTTTCCCATATTTACCCCCTCTTAACGTTCGTTCTGTATTTATGGGCATCTCCGCCCGCTTTTTTATAACAGTTATAACGGCAGTAGTATTTGCCTTTCCTTTTGTACACCCAATTATGCGTTGGCACAAAAGCTTTTCCACATATAGGGCATACCTTGCTAGTAATACATGCTCCTCGTTCTACTTTTTCACCCATTCCCTTAACTCCTTATGATTTCTTTTTTTCAAAATTTCTCTATCCATTTTTCGCAAATCTCCCTACTCTAAGAGTTCTGCCACAACCTTTGCACGTTCTTTCTCTCCATTCATCGCCTTTATACTTACATATACTCTCACTCATTGGCTCATCACACCCACACTTGCAATAGTGTTGATGTTCAAATAGAAACGTTTCATCACTCATTCTTAACCCCCCTTTTTTAAATGTAAGCGTTTTCATTTTACCAAAGAATTAAAGATATTCTCTTGTACCTTATAGTTCTTGTCTATCACTTCGACCAACTTTACAAAATCTTTTGCCGATTGTTCTTGTGTTGCTGTGTATTCCCTCCAGAATAGCCACATCATACCGCCCATAAGTGTTATTATAATCAAGCAAGCCATTAACATAATAAATAATACTATCTGCATATTATACCCCCCTAAACACTTCGTTTTTAATTCTTCTAGCAAAAGCAGTATATCTGCTTTGTTTACTCTTAATTTCTAAAATTACACTATCAATCAAATCTGGATCTGCATAATCTAATTGCTTATATGCTGCCTGCCAGTCCTTTTTGGCTTTTTCCGCCTCTGCCTTGTAGGCATCTATTAATTGCATATTCATACTCTTACCTCCCTATTAAAAAGAAATTAAACACATTCCACCAACTTAATGTATGTGTAGCTATAACCTCAATATAGCTTGCTACACTAAGCATGATTAATAATGTGCCTAATAATTCTAACCAACTACTTATTAATGTTCCTAAACTCCACTTATAACCTTTTATCATTTGTTTTATCCTCCTTTTATTTTTTCTAGGGCGGTTTGTTCCGCCCTCTGTAATTATAATTTATCACATTTCGGAGTATATGTCAATACTTTTTTCAAAAAATATTACATTTTGTGTTAAATTAACATAAAAAAATATTATTCATAGTTACGACCAAATATTTTTACAAAGTCTAGTTCTGGGTATACCCTCTTAAAAGCCTTTACCCCTAGTAGTTTTAAAGAGTTATCAAGTTTCTTGTTAAAATGTACACCTTCATTACTCATATTATGATGTCTAGCACATAGCCACACTTTAAGCCCATATTGTTCCGACAGTTTTCTATTAGCTGTGCCTCCGTAGATATGATGTGAATGTAGATTGTAAGGTGTTCCACACACTAAACAATATCTTTCGTCTGATATAATTGATTTTGTTGCCATTTTTCCGCTCCTTAACTTATAGCATATTCTTTATAAAGGTTTTCTTGTTCTGATCTAATAGCTACCGCTTCAATATCCTTCAATTCAGGGTGTTTTGCCTGTACCTTACGTCTTGCCCTGCTTACACTACTATACGACTTAACACCGTATGCCTTGCGTATATAACTTAGTTCGAACAACTTGGTAAATACATCATTAGACAAACAGCCCACTCTATCACGACAATACCAATAATATAAACACATATCATCTCGCCTTGTATCAGGATATTTTTTAAGCAATTCTTCCACTTGCTTTTCTAAAGATTGAAAATCTTTTAAATCCTTCATACTCCCCAACTCTCTTTCATAGAATTTAATTCCTCTTGCGTTAGCGTTTCTATGCCTATTTCTTTACATTCGCTTACTACACCGTCTAAAAGCCTAGCCATTTCTTTCTTGTTGTATGTAGAGCTACCATAGTAGCATTGTAGCTGTATACCTGTTTGCCCATTAACTGTTACCTCGCCTAATTCCTTAACCGCTCGCCATGTTTCCTTTACCCTTTCTACTGCTTGTGGCTTAACAATAACATGCGTAAATACTCCATATCGTTCCAACATGTCAAGGTATACTTCCCATTTATCTTTATGTATGGTTGCTGCGATCTCTTGCAGTAATACCCACATATAAGCGTTACTGTCGAGGCTTCTCTTTTCGCTATAACGTACCACCTCTATTTTAAGCTTTTCTTGGTTTCTCAGTTTGTCTAATTCTTCTAGATTTACATTGTCAGATTGAAATATTAGTAGCGATTGCCTTGTTGCTAAATCCCACTCGTAATCTATCAAACGCCCTGTACAATTCATACTTAGCCCCCTTGTTTATGATCTAACATAATATTGAGGCACTTTTTAATATTATCGTCGCCTTTATCATATAAGAAATTCAAGTATTTTCTATCTTCCTCTTGTATTTGTCCTAGTGTTTTGCCGTTATGTTTGCCAAAGGTAATCTTGTAGTTGATAGCATCTTCATATGTATCAATTGTCTGCGTTAAACTTCCTGCATCGTCGTCCTCTGTAGCTAATCCAAAAGCCATTAACAAGCTGTATCTTCTAGCATAAGTTAAGGCACTTCCTTGCTCTTGTGCTGGATTTTTAATTCCGCTTAGTGTTGCTTGTACTACTCGGCAACCTCTTAATGGTGCTTGTTCTATATTGTCTATTATTTTTACAGTCATAATATAATCGTCGTTATCAATTCTTTCTATGTATTGGTAGTAGCTCATATTATTTTGTTCTAAAAATCTATGTATTTCCGCTATATCCGTATAAGCATATCCATACCCTTCCGCATTTTTTTTAACAACATTACTCATACTTATTCCCCCTCTTCCTCTTCTTGTGCCTCTAACCAATCACAACTACAACACATATACTCCGTTTGTAATGCTCCTTTGCATTGTTCACACTGCCTAAATCCTTCCATAATCCGCTCCCTCTTTCTTTTGCTTATACTTTAATTCATCGAATATATCTTGCCAATCAACCCCTAAAACCTTCGCAATAATCAATCTGTTTTTTAACTTCGGGAATCTATCATCTATTGAATAATGCTCAATAGTCTTAATTGATATGCCCGTAATCTTCGCCAGTTGTCGCAATGTATACCCTTTTTGTTTGCATATTTCTAGTAGTTTATTTGCTTTTTCCATTCTTTCACCCCTTCCTATGGTTTTATTATATACCACGTTTTGGAGTATGTCAATATATTTTATTACAATTTGTAATATAAATTTGCAAAAATAACTCTTATCGTGTTATAATAAGTTAAACACAAGAAAAGGAGTTAAATAATGACTATACTAGGCAATAGGCTCAAAGAGTTAAGAATAGAGCATAAACTACAACAGACAGAATTAGCTGATAAATTCGGTATATCCCAATCGGCTGTTACATCTTACGAAAGAGGTGTAAGAGAGCCAAACTGCGACTTGCTAGTTAAATTCGCCGACTATTACGACGTGTCCCTAGATTATCTACTAGGACGTACCGACAAGCGGATTAATAGAGATAGTAAAGAGCTATCGGATCTAATTAACAATCAGCCAATCACCTTTAACGGTAATTTATTAAACGATACTGGCAAGCGTCGAATATTGGACATATGTATTGGCTTGTTTTGGCATGATAAATCAAATTTTGAAAGCAAGTAATGAAATTATATACCCAAGCTCCAAAAAACGTTTAAAACGAAAATATGGAGCTTGTAGGTATATTATGATATAATCTCTTAAACACATTTTTTGTAGGCTTAACTTTCGGCAAAAAGTTAAGCTTTTTCTTTTGGTATAAATCTATCAAATGGCACTGCGTATTCGTAGCCATAATCATCTTTAACTATTACTACCCCGTTGCCCGTTTCTTTAAATTCTCCAGCAACTACTTGTAGTTCTGGTGCAATACTTTTTACCCTACATTTTTTGGGATTGTCGCCAAAACTAACAACAGTGCCAACTGAGGGTATTTGATTTGGTATCATCTTTTTCACCACCATTCAGCTTTTTTATTTCCTCGTTATTAAGCATGTTTGCGTTATAACCCTCTATAAATGCCTTGACATCTGGCGACATAGATTTTACGTCTTTTTCTCTTTCTATCACTATTTTTATTTGCTTTAAAAATTGCCCTTTGGTTACTGTGGCGAACGTGTCAGCATCAGATAACGCTAATTCTCTTAACTGTGCAGGGCTACCTATAACCCGTTTGACTGGCTCTGATAATTTATCAAATACCTCTTGCGTATTATACAGACAATTTCTAACCGCCTTGTCTAACTCGTTCCAATAGTCGTTTTCGTTTTTTTCGTCAATTGTTGTAATTTTTCGCATCATATTTTTGACATCTGCAACTGTAGGCGGATATTGAAGTGTTGTTATTAATTCCTTTACTGCCAATACTAGCAAATTCGGATCATCATATTTGAAAGCATCTTGCCAAAGCATGATAGACTGTTCCGCCTCTGTTTTTGTTATGTTTGCATAAAATCTTGGATAAGCGATTTTCATTATGCTCATTACTTTAATAATCGTTTCTCTGTCCATTTTTCTCCTCCTCTAATATTTGCATGAATATATTATTTTTATATTTTTCTTCTGCTGTTTCAGTTTGTTGAGTTTGTTTTTCAATTACTCCCTCGTCTTCCCAACGTTTTTGATTAAGCCATGTAGAAGGATAAGGGATAAATTGTCCTTTGTCTTTTATCCAATCTTTACTTTTTTTGAATTCTTGTAGCCTTTGCATCATGTAATCAAACTGCTTATCATTGGGTTTATTCTTCTTAAACCATTTTTGAACCTGTTGCTTATTAACCTTTTTAGGATAAGCGGAGTAAAACTCATTGAATTTAACCTCGTAACCCTCGACTATCTCGGTTTTAACCGTTTCGTCGCCCGCCTTTGGTGGGCAAAGTTTTTTCTCTATATCTGTCTCTTGTTCTGTCTCTTTCTCTTTTCTCTTTTCTCTTTTCTCTATATCTGTGTTACAGTTTGTTTCATTGATGTTACATTGTAACAGCTTCTGCTCTTGGTTTTTTAATTCTCTATGCTTTCTAACCCGCTTAGCTACTTCGGTTTCACTACCTATGAGTGGTTGTAAAGCTGACATATAAAAAGTATCATTATCCCATTTTTCAACCAATCCCATATTAGAAATTGCAGCTAATGTCAATTTAACCAAATTAACATCTTCATCTAATACTAAAGCAAGCTCTTCCTCTGCACTTGGTAGGATATGTTCATATTTAAGCAATCCTTCTGTTTTTAAACTCTTTAATTGCATTTTCAAATAAACAATTACTAAAGCATTTCCATCTGGTAGTTTTCGCAGTGCTTTTATGTATTTTTCATCGAAAAAATCTTCTTTAAGTTTTAACCAATAGTACCTTTTACTCATTTTTCCCCTCCTTAGTATTTCTTTCTAGTTTCATCGTATAGCCATTTCTAAGACATACAGTTATAAAGTCTAAAGCCTCCTTTTCTGTGTCGAAATTCCACGCCAGACTTTCATAACCATATGATTTTATTAATATAGCTTGATACATTTTTTACACTCCTTGTTTATGTACATATTCTTTTACAGCTTTTGCGATTGTAAAGGTAATTGTTGCCCCTACTTTTTCTTTGTAATCGTCAAGTAGTTTTTTTGTTTCTTCATCAATTTTTATTGAATAAAAGTTTTTATGTTCTTTCATTTTCTCACCCTCTTTCTGTAGTTATTATTCTACAATAGCATCAAAAATCCTTCTTAAATTTTCAAAATATTCAAAAAACTTTTTCCGCTACTTTATGTTAAATTCCTCACATAAATCCTCATAGGCTTCTAACTCTTCAATAGTCTTCTCTAACTTTCGCAGTATAGAAGGATTTACAACTATAACCTCTCTATCGTTTATGTAGTCCTTTATGGTTTTAATTCTTTCTGCCATTATGTAGTCCCCCGTTGTTCTTTATCTGCCTGTTTAGTAATTCTACAAGCGGATCATAATTGAGCTGCTTTCTCAAGTATGTAATCCTTACCTGTCTTTTCCCTATCATTAGTAGCTCCTTCCATTAAGTAAATTAAATCATCATTACTTAGGTTAAAGGCTTTTTGTAATCTCAACCAAAAGCCAATATTGCCCTTGCGTTTGCCTAATTCTATTAGACATACAAGCCCTTTTGTATAGCCTACCTTATCGGCAAGGTCGCCCTGTGTAAGCCTTTTTTCTTCTCTAAATCCGATTAATCGCAAATTCTTCAAAATTTCACCTCTTGTCTGACTATTACAAGTTTTATTATATTTACGGTTTTATGTTAAGTCAACACAATAATTATTTTTGTATACTTTTGTACACATAACGTATACAGAACGTACATTCGCAGATTTTTTCTTTTTTTTATGAATTGTCTTTTTTGTATACATTATGTTTACTTTGTGGTACGATGTTTACGAAAGGAGGGGTATAATGTGTATCGGTAGTAAGCTTAAACAGCTTAGGAAGTCAAAGCGACTAACACAGCAAGAAGTCGCCGACTTCTGTGGCACAACGAAAGGGGCGATAAGCAACTACGAATTAGGAAGACGTGAGCCAGATCTAAAAGTATTAGAAAAATTTGCTTCTTTTTATGGTGTAGGCTTAGACTACTTTGGCAAAAAAGAGGCTACAGACGAGGTAAAGGAGCTGCTTATTAGAGCAGAAGCCATTTTTAAAAGTGGTAACATTCCTGTAAACGAAAAAGACAAACTGGCGCAAAGACTTATGAGGCTTTACGTAAACATCTTAGAGAATGAGGAGTGATAGCATGAAGGAAGTTGCTATATATTTAAGGGTGAACCACCCGTCGCAGATTGAATTAGAATTACAGGAGAATCTATGTGAGACTTTTGCAGATACTTTAGGGCTTGAACCTTACAAGGTATACAGAGATGTTGCAAGTGGGAATACTTTAGAAGAACGCCCTGCTCTAATGGAATTACTAGAAGATGTTAAGAAGGGCTACTATGAAGCATTAATAGTAGCCAATCCTTCTAGACTTACTAGAAAGGTACTCCATTACTACGAATTACTGAATTTTCTTGAAGAAAACGACGTAAAACTGTATACCCTTCAAGATGTTATACAGGGTGAAGGAATGTATACGCTATGAGAGCAGCAGCATACGCACGTTTTAGCTCTGATAACCAGAGAGTAGAGAGTATCGACGCACAGCTTAGGGCTATTAAGAAGTATTGCACCGATAACAACATCTTGTTAGTAAAGACGTATACCGATGAGGCTTTATCTGGTACATCGTCTGACAAGCGTGACGCTTTCCTACAGATGATTGCAGACGCTAAAAAGGGCATGTTTGACTGTGTTATAGTCCACAAGTTAGATCGTTTTGCACGTAACCGATACGACAGTGCAATATATCGTAAAGAATTGAAAGACGAAGGCGTAAGGCTAATTTCAGTACTAGAAAACTTCGATGAAGATAATCCAGAAAGTGTATTGATGATGTCTATTATCGAGGGCTACAACGAATTTTACAGCCTTAATCTTCGACGTGAAGTAATGAAAGGGCAATTAGAAAACGCCTATAAAGGTCTTCACAACGGCGGTACTCCACCTCTTGGCTATGATGTAGCAAAAGACAGAAAGCTTGTTATTAATGAGTATGAGGCTGAGGCAGTCCGTATTATATTCGATATGTTCACTAGGAAATATGGTTATCAGCTAATTGCAGACGAATTAAACAAAAAGGGCTATAAAACAAAGTCAAAAAAGAAATTTACTAAAAACTCCATTGCTGAGATTTTAAGAAACGAAAAGTATGTAGGAAGATATGTTTTTAACAAGCGACTTTCAAAAAAATCTGGAAACCGCCAGTACAAGAAAGATGAAGAAATTGTAAGGATTGAAAATGCGTTCCCTGCTATTGTTAGTGAGGCAATATTCATACAGGCACAGGATATCATCAATTCACGCCTAAAGCCTCGCATGGGTGCAACCAGACATTACCTGTTAACTGGTAAAATTGAGTGTGCTTGTTGTGGTGGTAAGTATATAGGCTCTGCAACCTATAGCGGTAGGAACAGCAAAAAGTATTACAATTATGAGAGTTCTAATCGCAGACGTAAAATTGCAGGCTGTAAGAATAAACCGATTAGAGCAGAATTGCTAGAAGAGTTCATCATTAAACATTTAAAGGAACACGTTTTTAATGATGATGTAATTGATTTAATTGCTGAAAAACTTCACGTACTGGTAGCCTCTCATAGTTCTGGTTTTGCGGAACAATTAAAAACTTTAACTAAAAAACAAAAAGATATTCAGGTGCAAATTGACAAGCTCCTTGACTTGTACCTTGAAGGCAAAATCTCACAGCTTGCTATCGAGAAAAAAACAGAAGGATTGCAAGAGGAATTAGAAAGCTTAACAATTCGTATAAATGAGATAAAAGCACACGATGTTAAGCCACCAACTTTGGCACAAATAAAAAAATATCTCCACAACAAGAGAGATGATCTCTTGAGTGAAGATAGTGAAATCCAACAGGGCGTAATTGATACATTTATAGAGAAAATTATCGTCGGAGAGGACACAATAGAGGTGCAAATAATCCTTTGCCCTCTAGCCCTCGACAACAATAATAATCTTTATGTTATGCCTAATGCGTACATGGTTAATGGAGACGGAGCGTGTACAACCTTATACGCAACTGTTGAAAAAGCCTTGTTTATCCCTAAGTACCGCAGGATTAACAAATAAATTGTAACAGATTGAGAGGGCTATTTCTAGCCCTCTTTTTTTCTGTCGTAGTGTACTTCCGTGTACTTGTCGTGGGATTCGATCATAACGTCAGTTTGTTTTTTCTGTGCAAGTTGTTTTGCGATTTTGATAATGTCTTTGTCGATTTCGGGACAAAAAATCCTAATCATTGTCTATTCCTCCTAATCAGTTAGAATTATTTGTACATATTTGTACTGGCGGCTGTCTACAGCTATTTAAATAGCCAAAGCCCACCAATAAGGCAGGCTCTGGCATTTATCAACACTTTTATCAACATGTGTTGAAAACTATTTAACTTTTAACTTTAACCCTTCGATTTTATGCCAATCGGCAACTTGTGGATTAAGTCTTTTTAATTTATCAATTTTTATATCGAATTTTTTTGCTACCTCAAAATATCGTTCGTATTTTTTCGGAATATAAAAATTATTATCTTTGCTTTCCTCTTTGGATATGTCTACAACGCCCATATTTTCGTTTTGAGACGTTTTTATATCTTTCGAGGGTAATTTATCGGCTTTCTTTTTTGCCACGATTTAAACCCCCTTTACACTCGCTTGGTATATTTGCTAGAAATATAGCCTAAGCCACTTTTAAGTTTTAGCCATGTAGTAGACCCGTTTTGCTTTTCTCCTACAATGGTATACACTTCATTATGTTTGACTGTGCAAGTAACAGGATAATTTGTACCTGCGTCTTTACGTACATTTAACAGATTAGCTGTAATTTTTACCTTGTAAGGGAATTTGCTATCTGTGTTTGTTTCGGCTTTTTCTTTGTATGTAATGCCTAAGTATTCAAGGATTCCTTTTGCGTCTGCCTCAGCACATTTTTGACGAAAGCTATCGCTTTTTAGTTTTTCGCATTCTTCCTTATTCGTAAAAAAGCCATGCTCTACTAATACCGCAGGCATGCTTGTTTGAGTTAATACTGTATAATTTGCTTCTTTAATGCCTCTATCTTTTAGCCCTAATTCTGGAATACTGTGCTTTTGAATTGCTTTTGCTAGTTTTTCAGCTTTTCCGCCTTTAGCACATACATAGATTTCCCAACCTTGAGCAGTAGTCCACGTAACACCGTTACCGTGTGCGTTTGCGTGAATTGATACAAAGCAGTCTACTTTTGCATTGTTAGCAGTCTTTGCCCTTTGAGTTAAAGAAACGTCTGTATCACCTGTGCAAGTTAATGTTACATCTACGCCATGAGCTTCTAAGATTGTTTTGATTCGTTTTGCTACATCTCTGTTAAATTCGTATTCTTTTAGTTTACCGTCTGGGCTACGTTTCCCAGAAGTTGATTTTCCATGCCCTGCGTCAATACATACTTTTTTAGCCATTTCTAGCACCTCTTCATTAGTATTTTTTTTATAGATCATTAACCAACTAACATTTCTTCTTGCACTGCCTGTATAGATTCTGTTGCCCTCTTGTAAGTGACAAGAACCGCCACCGTCTAAATTGATTGCATACTTGCAACCAGAATCTAAGGCAATCTTTGCAGCCTTTTCAAGCGTCACTTCGTCTGTCGATATTAGTACTACTTCATCGTCGTTAAAGCCTAATATAGAGCGTTTATGTGAGCCTAGAAGGTAACTAGAAACCTTATTGCCCCACTCAATAGAAATAGCCCCATTCTTAACTAGAATAGGGCTACCACTTATATAATCATCTTTGTTTGAATCCGCTCTTGCCTCATTGAAAGTACACCAACCGATATTGTTATTTACATCAATGTAAATTCCTTCATCTGAGAACAAATAACCAGATTCTTTGTTTTCGTCTAACATCTTAGTAATGTTTGTTAGACTTGCCATATCATATAGAGCTAAGTTGATAATAATATCTGGCTTGTATCTATCCATTACTTGAGAGGCTGTGAACCCGCCTTGTATGTTAGCAATATCTATTTTTTCTATTTCACTTCTTTTTATTTTTAAAGAGGTCATATAATCACCTCCTAATATTTAATACCATAAATCTTACCAATTCCTCCCATGTTAAAACCATATGTATCTAAGCTTTCAAAAACTATGCTTGTTGCTGATTCTAAATGGAATGAAGATGATACCGCATAAGTAGAACCATTGGGAACATTATACGCATCATAGAACATATATCTCGGATTCGCACCATAACCATTTTCCAAAATAGTTTTTACACTATATTGTTTTGCAGGAAAAAACCTCTTGTTGTCATTTGTTACTCCATAAAACTCCACTTCTAAATAATCATAATTTTCTAAGCTTTCATTTAAGGTTATTGTTTGATTATTTCCTGTATTAATATCATATTCAATATTGGCATTTGCTAATTCATGTTCTTTATAACTACTTCCTCCACTTGAACCACTACCTTCTGCCTTTACACCTGTATCAGTATCACCAATCCACCAGTTTCCGTTGTTGCCTATGTATGGAGTTAATCCATCTTTACCATTAGCTCCTGCGGGTCCAATTTCTCCTTGCGGTCCAGTTTCTCCAGTTGCACCTGTTTCACCAGTATCACCTTTTTCTCCCTGTGGTCCTTGTTCACCTTGAATACCTTGTGGTCCAGTTTCTCCTTGTATTCCCTGTGGTCCTTGTGGTCCAGTATCGCCTTTATCTCCCTTATCACCTTTTTCTCCTTTAAGGGTAGCTTTTTGTTCTTCTGTTAATTCTTCAAAAGACATAGTACCGTCTGCTCCATCTTTTCCGTTTGCTCCATCTTTACCATTAGACAAGATAACTTCATATGTTCCGTTTACGTCTGTAATAGTAAGCCTTACCCCACCGTCGATATCTTCGGTAGCAATTGTAGGCGAAACACCGTCTTTACCGTCAGCTCCATTACTTCCGTCTTTACCGTCAACACCATTTACTCCATCTTTTCCATCTATACCATTAGCTCCGTCTTTGCCGTCTTTGCCATTAAATACGCCATTTTCTTTATCTTCTAGTAGTTGATTGCTTACAGCCTCTACGTTTTCAATAGCTACATCTACTTCTGCTAATTTTGCATTAGCTGTATCTATCCATGAAGGTAATTCCTCTGGCATTTCACTATCTATATCAAGTGCATCTAATGCCTCCATTACAAACGGTTCAAACTTATATACGTTTCCTTCTGTTGTTGTAATTTGCACTTGCATTTCCATTTTGCAGTTTTCGGTTAATAAACTACGTTCAACCTCGTATATATAGCTTATTCCTTCTTTGGTTAATTCAATCGGGAAACATTCTTCGCCTCTTTTAACATTTAAGCAAGCTGCACCGTCTACAAATTCATCTTTAAAGTCAAAAACTAGCGTATTTGCCTTGTGTTCTCCTTCATAGCCTAGTATCTTTTCATCGTGAGATGTACATATACAGGTTTTAGCCTCTTTATCCAACTCAAATTTAATCATTATAGCACCCCCCTTAATAAAAAAATGCTAAGAGCGGTTAAGCCCTTAGCATCTTATTTTGTTACAGTTCACATTTACCGTCTTTACAAGCTACGCCTTCAAGTAAGTAATGCGGATCTAAATTGTCTAAATTACCTTGAACAGCCCAACACTCAGCCAATTTATCATAATAGCCTTGTGCTTTTACTTCGTCTTCTTCTGCTAGTACTGTTAATAATGCGTTTCTCAATTCGTTACCCTCTGGTAGTTTTGCAATAATATTAGGCAAAACCTTGTCAAATCCTTTTGTGTCTACCATATTAATTACCCCCTTTTGTTTTTGTTAAATCGTATGCACCGCCTGCACCTAATGCAGAGGTTAGACATACTATTAATGCAGTTGTCATATCCATTCCTTCAATGTTCAATACTGAGCATACAACACCCGCAACAATACCGATAACTAAATTTTGTAGTGGTATGTAGTTTTTTTCTAGTATATTAAACTTTTTAACTAGGAATCCAAAAATATAAGTTACAACCGCTGTAACTATGGATATAATACTAACTACTGTAACTTCCATATAAAGCCCCCCTATTCTCTATGGCTTTTTGCCAATAAAAACTGATCTATTTCTTCTTTACAAGTAGTGACAGTATGGTTACAACCCATTTGTGTTAAACCATCTAAGCAAGCAGACAAGCCTTTAATAATAATTAGAAATTCTTCTGCACTATCTTCTATATGGTCATGCTGAGTTGTTTCTATTTTCTTTTCTTCGCTTTCTAATTTTTTAATTCTATCTAATATCATTCTGAAAAACTTATAAACCGCAAATACAACTCCCGCAATAGCACCTAATGCAGTTATTATCTTCCCTAATTCCACTATGTCAATAATCATTTTATCCCCCTATTAAAAGAGGTCACCGACATTTATGTCGGCAACCCCCTTATGCGTATACCTCACCAGTGATTTCTTTATATTCTTCTTTGGTAATAACGCCCTTTCTTACTGCTGTTTTTACCATTGCAACACTCCATAATCCCTTTTCAAAGTTTCTTTTAATCATTTTAAAATTCATGTGTTACACCTCCACATCTTCCATTGACATTAAGTTTTGATATTCTAATGCACTTGCAATACGTTCTTCTGCACTTACTTCTTGCTCTGGTACTGTATTGATTATTTCTTCAATTTTTGTTATTGCCTCTTCTTCTGTTAAAGAAGTATCAACATTATAAATACCACGCATTGCAGATAGATTTTGTACTGCAAAACATACTTCTTCTGCCTCGTCTGTTTCAATGATATGTGTAAATGTTAAAGCAGCAGGAAAGTCTTGTAATACTCTTTCCTTTGTTGCTATTGCACCGTTAGGGTACATAAATGTTTTTGTTCCATCATACTTAATTACTTTTTTCATTTTTTAATCCCCCTTTTATACTACTTGATATGCGTCTACTGTACTTCGCTCGTCGTTATCAGTCCCACCACCAAACAAAGCATAATCTCCTACGGTCGCTGCGGCTAACTCACCCCTTGCATAATACAAATTAGCAGTTGTGCTTTTTGCTAGCGATTTGTTGTATACATCTACTGTTGCCCTATAGTAACTGTTATTTCCACCCCCGAATAGTGCATAATCTCCTACTGTCGTCGCTGCTAAACTTTGCCTACTTTCCGATAAACTAGTTGCTGTGCCTTTCACTAGCGATGATGTATACGTATCTACTGTGTCATAACGAGTGCCAGAGGCATGGTCACGTCCGCCCGCAAATAGTGCATAATCTCCTACGGTCGTCGCTGCTAGTTTTTGCCTTGCTAATGATAAACTAGTCGCTGTGCCTTTAACTAACGATGATGTATATGTATCTACTGTTGCAGTCACATTACTAGACGCCTGCCCACCGCCAAATAGTGCATAATCACCCACGCTTGTTGCTGCTAGATTTCGCCTTGCTGATGATAAATACATTTCTGTACTTTTGGACAACGACTTTGTATAAACATCTACAATGGACGTATGAGTGCTGCTACTTCCACCGCCAAATAGTGCATAATCTCCTACGGTCGTTGCGGCTAACTCACTTCTTGCACTATATAAATTCTTTGCTGTGCCTTCAACTAACGATGATGTATATGTTTCTACTGTTGCATAATAACTGCTGTTAGCACCTCCACCGCCAAATAAAGCATAATCACCCACGCTTGTTGCTGCTAGGTGACTTCTTGCACCACACCCTATTGAGCCTTTAACTAATGAGGAATTATACGTATCAATTGTCGATGAATAAGAGTTACTAGTTTTGCCACCCGAAAACAGGGCATAATCTCCAACACTTGTCGCTGCTAGGTGACTTCTTGCTGATGATAAACTATCAGCAGTACCATAATACTCTAGCTTTTGTTCTGCACTAAAGAATGGTCTTGCTATACCACCAACACCTATATAGCCTTTTTTTACTTTTCTTGCTATGTTTGAAACTTGTTCAACGTATTCCGATACTTCCCATTCTTGAACAAAAACAGAAGCTGCAGGAGAACAATTTAGGACCAATCTATAATAATTATAGAAATCCGTATTATTTAAGGTCATTTCAGCCAAGTCGTTCATAAACTCAGTAGTAGCAGTATATAATGTAGTCCAATCATTGCCATTCTTACTTCCTTGCATTACTGCATTTGAATAATAACTTGATACCGTAAACCCCCCAAAACGCATCTTAAATTTGGTTATTTTCTCTGGTTTTGGAAACTTCAATTTTATCCAATGCTGCGTTGCACTATTACTAGTCCATGCACTAGTTGTACCGTCGCAAGCTCTATAAGGATAATAGGTTTCTTTAGCGTCATAGTTTCCGCTTGCACTTATTTCAATTCCATTAGATGTCTTGTAATGAGTACCTGTTGTTATAGTTTCCCAAGTTTTAGGAATTATATCTTCTGATACAGCTCGTTCTCCGTCTACTCCTACATAAACCTTTTTTACTTTATGGGCTATACCATTAGCCTTTACAGCATCTAAATTATTGTCGCACCATTCCTGCGTTGGCTCATTACCTGTGCCAAACATTTCTGTCAGGTCGTACATTTGAACATTCTTAAAATAAGCAACATCGTTAAGAGATTGCACATATAGTCCTATAGCAATATCGCCAAAAGAATAACTGCTGTTGATATTCAGTCTTTTGCCGTAAAAACTCCATTCCGACGTTACATTTTTACCCCCAACTTGCCAAAAGGTGTTAAAGCTAATACCGCATAAAGTTGTTGCCTCTGAGCCTTCAACTCCTGAAGTAAGCTTAATATAAGCACATAAATAATATACGTGTTGTGCATTAAGTGAAGGTAATACTTGTTGAATACCTGCTATGCTCGATTGCCCTGTATTAATAGCTTTTATTTGCAATACTTTTTCATTATTTTCTGTAATAATATTACTGGTAGCATAACTTGTTTGTTGCACAGTCCAACCTTCTAAGCCACTACTAAAATCACCGTTAGCAACTAAATTATTACCTTTAACTGCTGCTCCTACATAAATTCCTTTAGCCATAGCACATCACCTCTATTCATAAACAAGGTATATCTTGCCACTTTGTAGAGTTGATGTACCTGCTGTTAGATCTGTTGTCGAAGCTTCAACGATAGGCATACAGTCCCAACTGCTCCAAGCTCCGCTGTTGTATCTTCTTTTATATATTCCGCCTTTTAAAACACCGTATAAGACTTGGAATACACCGCCACCGTTTCCTTTTACTACTTCTAAAACTATGCCTGTTTCCATAGAAGACAAAGGATTATTTAATAAAGTTTGAGCCGTTGCGTATAATATTTGTACATATCTTCCTGCTGTAGTGTAGCTGTTTAGGTCTGCACCTTCTGGAATTGTTGTTGATGTAAGTGTTACAGCCTCAGCAACAGTTCCTGAGCCGTCTCCGTCTAATTTTTTGTCCAATTGTTCTTGTATATTACTTGTTACCCCAGTCAAATAATTTAACTCTGTAGCGGTTGCGGTAACTCCTAAGTTTTTTAAGTCTGTGGCTTCCGCATAGGTTGCCATTCTAGTCCATTCGCTCCATTCACCACTATTGAGCCTTCTCTTATATATGCCACCAAATAACGCACCATATAATATTTGCAATATACTACCGCTATTTAGTTTGATAACTTCTAAAAATATTCCTGTTTGCTTATCCGACAAAGGGCTGTTAATAAAAGTTTGTGCAGTATCAAATAAAATTTGTCCATACATTCCAGGCGTTGTGTAAGTGTTTAAGTCTGCACCTTCAGGAATTGTCGTTGTATCAAATTTCCCTCTAACTTCTTGGATTGCTCTTGTAAACCTATTAAATAAATAGTTGAATACTGGGGCAGGCGGTTTATCGTAAGCCTGAAATCCGTTTGCTTGCAGGTTTTCGGAAGGTGCTGCTCCTTCGTTTTTCCATTCTGGTAAATCTACATTAAAATCAGCCATTATATATCACTCCTTTCTAGATTGGTAATGGTGCTTCATCTTCGCCGAGTGTTGCACCTAAATATCCACCGTTTTCGTCGCCCTCGAAAGCGGCAAAACCTTTTGTTATATCGTTTTCGCCTTCTACTGCTCCTAATTCGAATGTACCTTCAAAGTAATCTGCCTCTACCGTTACGCCAGAAGGTAACAAGCTTTTAATAAGTTGTACTGCTTGTGTAGTTGTTAAGCCTGCACTTACCAATACATCTAAAGGCAATTTAGCTACATACACTGTACAAGCTCCTTTTTCAACAATGCTAATATCGGTAGGCTTGCAGTTGAACGTCTCTACAATCAGATTCATAACATCGCCAAAACTACCTTTTGATTGAAATTGGCTTAGTTTTGTTTTTAACATTATTTTGTATTGTGTATCATTTAGTGCACCTCTTGGTTGTTGCACCATATCACCGTACAATTCAAGAGTTTTACCGCTTGCCTTTTCAATATCAAGCATATCAAACACAGCCCGTATATCTTCTCTTAGCTTGTCAAACTGTTCTTCTTGCAGTTGTAGTAACTTATAATTATTAGAATTTACATTCTTGTTATAGCTGTCTGGTAATCTCGTAACATTAGTCATCGGCAACCACCTCAACCGCTATGTCGTCTACTGTACATCTTGCTATTTGTGTATTAGCAAGCTCTATATTGGTTTCGCTGTACGATGCTCCACCATCTCCAGATAGTTTTAATTCTGTTGTTTCTACCACTCCTGCAACGCTATGTATAGCACCATACAAAGCAGAACGTATAATATCATCGCCATTCTCCAAAGTAGAAATATAATCAACAATTTTTTGTTTTATTTGATCTACACCGTCATTTTCAAATAGATTATTAGTTTTAATCTTAATTTGAACCTTAACAAGTGCCATTGCTGTACGCGTGAAGCTTACAACGTGTTCCGTACCGCCCTCATCTTCTATTGTTACCGATGTTGTACCGTATGCTTGAATACCTATAGGTTTTTTAGCATATATAGCCTCTGCTACTTCTGTATCGTCTCCACCGTACACATAAACAGTAAAACTATGAGCAGGTAATCCGTCTACTTCTTCGCCTGTACTATTTTCAATTAACATAACCGATTGAACACCAGACACTTTAGAAACAGCTCCAATAATAGACGCTGAGCTACTTTCACCTATTGCAGCTTGTGCCAATATAAATCTTGTACGTAAGTTGTAATCTGTTTCTACATCTTCACCTAAAGAAACAATACTGTTATGTGTTATTTCTTCAATGTTTACATCTGGATTAACAATAGTATCAATAGCCCCTACTGTTACATTTCCAATTGTCCCTGCCTCTGTACATTCAATATCTGCCGAAACTGTTCCATCTTCTCCAATAGTTGCATCGTTTATCAAGTAAAACTCTATGCCCTCTACTGTACTAGCAAGAAATCCAGCCTCTATTGTTTCGCCTGCTGTTCCTGTTAGTGTTACGTTATGCACCGCAGGAGTTGCAGGATTTCTCGTTATACCAACAAACGCACATAATCGGTCTAAACTCTGCCCACTTGCTGAGTTAGGAAATCTTGCGAAATAGGTAATTTCTAAATCTTCGTAGATTTGGGCTAAGTCATACACATTAAGTCTGATATATTTCCCTAGAGCGGATTGCTCCGATGTGTCTATATCTTCACCGAAAAGCTGTTTAGCCCTGTTTTCTTGTTCTGTTAATAAATCATCATAGGTAGGTCTTAAAAAGCCTTTATCCGTTAATGCTCCCATTTTATACCCCCTTTCTAGAAAGTTTGTTCACCTGTCACCTCTTCGCCGTTATCATTAGTAGCAGCGAAAGAGATTTTAAGCTTTCTTCCTTCTGTTTCATACTCGTATTTTTGCAAAACAAAAGAGCTATCTACTTGTAATAGCCCTTTTTGTACTTCATCTCTTATTAAATCGAAATTTGGATTTTTAACATGTATATTACGATAATTAATCCCTTCATTTTCATTTAAAAACCAGTCTCCGCTTGTAGTTGCTAGAACCATTCTGACAGCTTGTGCCAATAATTCGTTACCGTCAACAAACTGTATTTGACGATTTTCTATAACTACATCGCCGCTCTGATCTAACTTAAATCCCTTCATAATACACCCCCTACAATTGCCCAATTATTACGCAATCTTTAATTTGGTGATGTCCTATAGGCGGAGCTACCATTTTACCCTTTTTGGTTTCTGTTATGTCACGTTCTGCACATAAGCAAAAGACTATAGCCCCTTTTTGCATTCGTGTACCTGTTATATTAGCCGTATCTTCTTTTTCTGACAGGCTAATATTCAACTTGTATTTTGCATTATCTAAAATCGGCACATCTTTTATAATTGCAGGCTTTACAGTTTTACCATTGACTAAAGAAAGCATATTAAGAGGCTGTACATCGGCTTTGTATGGTTTCCAAGCACTGTCTTTGTTATAGT
Organism: Clostridia bacterium; assembly: GCA_017521005.1. Classification (GTDB taxonomy): domain Bacteria; phylum Bacillota; class Clostridia; order TANB77; family CAG-465; genus UMGS1649. The sequence continues at coordinate 19,317 of JAFXEC010000001.1, forward strand.
AAACCTTCGTAACCTTGCCAATAAAAGCCGTATGCAAATATAAGAGCTTTTCTTCTATCATGTCTTCAATTACTTTTGAATATCCCATATTTGCCCCCTTTCTCCATAAAAAAAGTGCTAACGGATTAATCCGCTAACACTTTTAGGAGATAGCAAACGTAAGCTTGCTAACAGTATGAAAAAAATTGTAACATTTTCAATCTATAAATATTATACCAATATAACTATATAATGTCAATTAAATTACTTTGATTGACGTTATAAAATCAGTACCATTATATGAGTGCGAACCTTCAATAACTCTAAACTTACCGCTAACATCTCGGCTTTTTAAAGTTATTATTGAGGCTGTAGTAATTCGATGTTGCAACAACATTTTTACGTTATATCCTGTTACTGTGTCTTTGTAGTCTTCTGCGGTTATTTCCTCTTCAAATTCTTCTGGGCTTCCTATTAGTCCAGAGCTTTCTTGAACAGTAAAATTAATATTGTCACCGTCTGATATATGTCTTATATACAATTTACCCTTATTAATATAAGCAGATACACCGCACACCTCAGCATACTTTTTTATTTCGGGTAGTATGTTGCCGTCTACAGTAACCTTATCTTTGTATGTATGATCTCGCCTAGTCTTACACACAGCAAGCGGTATTGACAACTTACCTGCTAATGATTTTAAAATATATGAGGCTTTAGAACCTGCTGCAAAAGCCAAACTTTTAACATTGACTTCATCTAAACTTTCGCTGTCTAGTGCATATATAGTTGTCTTCTTGTCTTGCCCTTCCCATTTAGTCAATACTTTAGATACTCTTCCTGTAAAAATAACACCTGTGTCGTTACCATAACCGCAATTAATACTAATTACTTGATTTTTCTTTATTCTAGCAACATTGTTTTTTGCCATGTTGTATATTACTATTTCTGCCTCGTTCTTTTCTAGATCATCATCAAACGGCACATCGAATTCAACATCTAATTTGTCGTTTGTAACCGTCAAATCACCGCATACAACCTTTATTTTTATGCCGAAGTTATCCTTCGGAGTTTCCATAGATACATCTAGCTTTTCGTTCCAACCTTGCATTGCTACAACCATATTAGAAATACGGCTGTCTTTTTTCTTAGTTTCTATGTGTTGCGAATATCTATTCATCGGCATCACCTTCATCATCTATACAAAGAAATACTGTTTCGTTAAGATTATCCCAGTTTGCAACATTTTTTTCGCCTGCCTCATCTAATGGAATAATTTCAACAGGTGGGAATTTGCCCGCCTCGTATACATCATTAAACAAAGGCACACCATACACTATAGGCTCGTTTGCACAGATTAGCTCTTCGTTTTTATAGAGGGTAATGGTGAAAAAATCGCCTTGTGCATTGTAGTTAACTTCCATATCAAACGTATCAGATCCTAATAAGATATTAAACTGATATGGTACTAGCTCTTTTGTTATTTCTATTCGCTCCATTTTACCCCTCCTTACTTATTGCCAACCCATAGTTTAGCACCTATTTTAAGCGTGCCGAAATCATTTTTACGGCTAAATGCAGAAGGATTATTCTTCATAACCCAATCGCACGATTTACCGTATTTTTTATATGGTGCATTTTTAGCAGCTACCAAAGCCCATACAGTATCACCTTTTTTAACTTTGTGATATACCTTTGCACTAGTAGCCTTTTTGGTTGTCGTTTTCTTTGTTGTTTGCTTTGTACTAGACTGTGTTTTCTTCTTTGTAGCTGTGGTCTTTTTCTTTGTTGGAACATAAGAGCTTTTAGAAATTCTTATTTCTCTTAACTCCATAGAAAAAGCACAGCCACCCATAATAGTATTAGGGTGGTCTGTGTCAAAGCTTATTATAATCGCATTGTTAAAGATGTTACGCCCTATATAGGTTACTAGTACGCCTTTATTGTGCATTTCGTTCAACTTAGACATAATAGAAGGAGCATCTTTGCCCACTACTTCACCCGAAATGCTTAATACACAAGCTTTTCTTTTTACGTTGTCTGTTAAGTCTATCCCTTCTTCTACAGGGTGCTCTGGAGCGTCTATGCCCCTCTGTAGGCTTTCACTTTCAACAAATACATATAAATTATTTATTAGTGCCAAATTTACTCCCCCCTTTATGCTAATGTTGTACGTGGATTAGCTCTACTCATACCGTTAAAGGTTTCGCTTAAGCTTTCTTTAATCCATTGTTTAACTTTCTTTTCTGTTTCTCTATCGTTTGTACCGCCCGAAATAGTCAAATTGAATTGAGGGCTAAAGTAATTGTTTTCAGTATTACCACCGCTATTATTAGTAGTGTACTGATTAGGCGTATATCCACTTATTAAGCCCCCTTGCATTATATCGGCTAATCGTAAAGAAGTCTTTTCAGCCTCAGGTATTCCGCTTTCCATACCTAAAACCGCACCCTTTGTTGTATCTGCACCAGTTTCCATCATTACCCTTGAAGGAGAATTGATTTCTAACGCCTTATTAATAGTTTTCTTAATAGAGTTAGCTATTCGTGCAGCCGTTGCTAATACTCCAGATGATCCGATTATTAAACCCATATTTAAGCCATTCATTATATTAATGCCAGTACTTACTAAGTTTACACTTGCTAAAGTGGATTTTAGCCCCGATGTAAACAACTTAGATACTACTAAAGCTCTGTTAAATCCTTTTTCAAATGAACCAACCATTTTATCCATTGATGAAGACGTTGACGAAATAACATCTTTTGTAGTTCCCTCAAATTCTTTTAAGCTCTTTTCTGCTTCTTTAACTGTAGCAGTTAATTTTTTAGCAGCCTCTTCAGATGCTCCAGTATTTGAAGAAATACCACTCGCAAAGTCTGTTGACACATTAGAGCCTAGATCCATTGCGCCTATATCGGTTTTTAAGCCTGTTTCTGCTGCTGTTGCAATAGATGTACCTGCTGTATTTGCTGTGCCTGTATTGGCATTTACACCGCTAGCGAAAGCATTAGAAGCACCTGCACCAATACTATTAGCAGCGCCTGTATCTATTTGCATAGAATTTAATGTAGATGCGCTTAATGTATTGGCTGCATTTGTAGCTGTTCCAGTTCCTGCTGTAATACCACTTGCAACGCTAGATGTTGCTTGGTTTCCTGCCTCTTTACCACCGCCAAACAGCGATTTTATACCATTCCATACGCCACCGATTAGGTCTTTACCTACTTGTATCCAGTCAACAGACATAAGCCCCTCGATTATAGCTTTCACTATCTGAGGCATAGCCTCTAAAATCATTGGAATTGCCTGTACAAGCCCTTTAATTAATGCGACGATTAATTGTATAGCTCCGTCGATTAAAAGCGGTAAATTCGTCATTATGGCGTTAATCATAATTGGTATCATTTGTACCATACAATTAATAATCATAGGAATTGCCTGTACAATACCTTGAATTAAAGATAAAAGTACTTGTATTCCGCTTTGTATCAATTGAGGTAGGCTGTTTATAATTCCATTCACTAATGCCATAACTACATATAAGGCAATTTGTACAATCATAGGCAACCTATCTACTATCCCTTGTGCCAATGTCATAATTGCTTGGAAAGCCATAGGTATTAAAGTCGGTAATTGCTGTGCGATCCCTTCCACCAAAGCTAAGAGTATATCAATTCCAACTAGTATAATCTGAGGTATAGAATTGATTAAAAATTGAGCCAATGTGCTAATAATAGACACGGCAGCCTGTACTAATGGCTGAGTATTAGATTGAATCGTGCTTATAAGTGAGTTCATAAGCTGTACGACTGCATTTACGACTACAGGCAACATCTGAGGTATCGCCTGTGCTATCGTAGGTAACAATCCTTGTACTAGCTTTACAATTCCCACTAATACAGTTTGAATTCGTGGTACTAGATTTTGTGCGAATGTTCCTACACTATCAATAAAATTAGTAAGCAACATATCAAAATTTTGTGTATCGTCTGCAAGCCCTACAGTTAGATTAGTCCAAGCAGACTTCATCGCTGAGGCACTACCTTGTATTGTAGAGCTTGCCTCTTTTGCTGTAGTACCTGTTATGCCTAGCTCACCTTGTATAACGTGTATTGCTTGGTATACGTCGTTTAGATTAGAAATGTCGTATTTTACGCCTGATATCTTAGTTGCATCTTTTAGCAGACGCTCCATTTCTCCCTTTGTGCCCCCATAGCCGAGCTTTAAATTGTCTAAAAGTTGATACTGCCCTTTAGCAAAGCCTTGATAAGCTTGCTGAATACTTTCCATATCTGTCCAATGAAAATTTAACTGATTATCTAAGCATACCGCCAGCGATATCCTCCTGCTGTCCTATCATACTTTATCGCACGACAAATATTCGCCTTGCAAATTCCTAAAGTGCTACTAGCTCCTTCCATGCAATCCCACGCTTTGATAAATTCCATATCTAAGCTATATTGATTGATAGCTTTTGCACTAGGATTATTTTTGCCTGTATACTTACCTTTTTTTGCTTGCGATAAATTCTGTCTATGTTTCTCGGATAACTTCACACCTTTTTTTGACTCGCTTATTTTTCTATATCTTTCTGCATTAGCGGCTTTATCTTTGTGGATATCTCTTAATTTTTGGATTGTTTCTTCACTCATTTTACCAGTAGAATTACCGCCTTTATCGAGATTATAACCGAATTCCCTTTGATCGCTCTTATATTTCGCAATCAATTCAATCTCGGCTTTTTCTGCTTCTTCTTTCGTTAATCCTACAAGTAAAATTTCGTGAGAAAAGTTATCCCACCCATATTTTAAAATAGCATTATAAATATATGAAGTTGTTCCGATTGTTTTAGGTTTATATCCACTTCCGCCCTTCCACCTTAGAGAAGGCTTCTGACGAGTTAGTCCAATGTAAACCTTTTTATTTATTTTATTTGTATGCTTATAAACTATGTACTCTCCCATATTCTTAACCTAATGAAAAACCGCAAAGGTAATCGTGAGGTATCAGCACACTTTCCCAATGCGGAATTTAACAATATAATATTAACTTTGCGTTAAAAGCCTGATACCCTTTCAACAATAATATTATATCAATATAATTCCTCTTTTTCAATAAGTTTTCTGAATATTTAAAATGTTTTATCAGTTTAATTTTCGTATTCATATTACAACGCAACTTGTAATATCGTCTTTCTGTCGCCAGTAGACCGCTTGCACTTTCGTACAAGTGTAGACTATATCTTAACTATTTCTAGTTCCGACCACTTCCACACCCATTGGCTTGGTGTGTACTCCATAAAGGATAGTCGTTGAGGTTTCTCCATTTTATAGGAGCTTACCTGCTGATTGTCCAATCTCAATAATTTTCAAACTTTCACGATTGCCTTTTCAGGCTGCGTTGTAGTTTATTGAGCTATAAGGAGTTTCCAGCATTTCAATCGGTTTTACATGAGCTTTTTTCAAACCCATTTTATTCGCATTATCAGCCATGTCAGTAATAGCCATATCAGCAACAGAAGCAGCCTTGTTAGTATCACCGCCTAAGCTTTGTAATAAGCTTGCAGAAAAGCTTGTAACAGTAGACATATACTCATTAGCTGAAAGTCCTGCGGTTTTATACGCATTGCTTGCGTATTCTTGTACTTTTTTACTGCTTTTGCCGAATAAAGTATCAACACCACCGACAAGCTGTTCATATTCTGCATAGTTGTCTATAGCTTGCTTAGTTATTGCAGTTATACCTGCGGCTGTAACGCCTGCGCCTACCATTAAACCTTTACCAACCGCTGCGAATGTTTTGCCTGCAACAGAGCCAACAGCTTTAAGCCCATTTTTTAGCTTAGAAGTAGATCCGTCTACATCACTAATAGACTTACCTAGTCCACTAGTAAGGCTTTTACTTTGTTTGTCTATATCAGCAAAAGGGCTTTTTGCAACATCAAAGGAAATTTTAACGACATCTTCTCTTACTACGTTTTTTCCTGCCATTATGTACCTCCTTTCTGAAAAAGAGGTTATTTTTGTTTTTTATTCTTTTCTTTTACGTATAACTTATAAGCAATGAGTGCTTCTTCTATTTCATCAGGTGTCATTTGATTAAATACTGTGTTGTAATCCATGCCACCGTCAAAGACTAGCACCCATGCCCCAAAGTTATCCTTAACCTTCTTTTCCTGTTGTCTTTTTGTTGTCGGAGGGTTTTAATTTTCCTTCCATTACAGAACGCCCCCAATATGCCACCTCGTTAAATTCTTCGATACTTTCAAAATCGTCCATTGTTAAGCCTTTTGGCTCAATGATAACTTTCTCAAAGATATGTTTTGCTAATTTCTTTGTACTAATGTTAGAAGTACCGTCAATGTATGAATTTTCTACGATATCGTAATATGCGGAAATACCGTTAAATTGTGCCTTGTAAGTCGTTCCGTTAATTTCTTTTTCTACTACATAAAATTTACTCATAATAAAACCCTCCTAATTTTTAATAAAAAAATAAGAGCGACTGTTTAAGCCGCTCCTTAATTATGCTTCTGTTACTTCGTAATCGAAAACTTGAATTTCAAATTCTCTATCTTCTGCCTCTGCACCATGTGTAAGTTCAGGATAGCTCTTAATTCTAGCCTTAGATCCTCCGAATTTTTCATTTATTGATTTATTTACAACCCATATTGGGAATACAGTACCAGCTTTTGCATATTGCAATAATTGTCCTTTTTGTGGGCATGTAGGTTGTACTGCAAGTGTAATTGTTCCTAAAGTATTATTAACTTCATTAACAACTATATCACCTTGCGCACCTACTGCTGATTCAAACATTTCTTCGTCTTTCTCACCAGTTACCATATCTTCGCCAAGCCCTGTAATGTAGAAATCGTCTACCATAATAGTACAGTCTTTTGCGTTGTATGCTGTTACATTAGCCATTGTTTAACCCTCCTTTAAACTACAATTTCACCGAATATCTCGGAGTTATGGATAGCTCCTGCTAATCCGAAAGCAAATGTGCAACCGTTGTATTGTCTTGTAGCTCTATCAGACGCACTCACTTCATCTCTGCCTAAAGTATTTACAGAATAATCTGCTGTTCCGTCTTCTTTGTCAGCGATAATACCCATGTTGTAAGCGTCTTTTAATACTGTTTCAACTTGAGCACCTATCATAGCAATACCTCTGTTGTCATAAGGTAATTTAGGCATTTTGTTAAATGTTTTTTGTACCTTATATTCGATATTTTTAACAACATAATCCTTGCTGTCTACGATATCTACATATTCACCACTCATAACTTTACCTTCAGTTGTTACTAGATCACCTGCTTTTAATACAACAGAATATCCGCCTGCGTCGTGTATAGCTTCAATTTCAGCGTCTGTTAATACTTGAGCTGTTAATCCCTTAACAATGATATTTTTGTATGTAAAGCTTCCTGCATCTAGTCCCGCTGTAGCTCCTACGATAGCAGCCTCTGGATTCTTAACGTCAGCACTCTTATATACCATAATATAAGTTCTTTCATATGCTTTTGGTGTACCTTCTGCATTAGGAATAGCTGTTGCATCATTAACTTTTGCAAAGAATAATTTATCTTTCTTAGCTTCTACATATTCAGCTACAGTATCAACAGTTTCATCTGTGCCGTAGCTTACTACGATTAATTGTCTCCATTCCTTAGCCCAGTTAGTATCTAATGCGTCAACTACTGTTGTTGCACTAGTTACAATAGCTATTTTGGAAGGTGCGTTATTTTGCATAAATAGAAGTTTTGCAGCGTCAAAAACGTCTCCGCTTTCGTAATCTGCTTTTACTTCTGAAATGTTGGCATATTCTTTGTATTCTTTAGCGTCTCCTACTGCTACAAGTAGAGGCACACCAAAACCTACTTTACCAACTGCTTGTGTAAGTTGAATAACAACTTTTACATCGTTAGCCATTGTTTAACCCCCTTAATTATTCAATTTTACTTTATCGAAATAATTTTCATTAAATTCATCTTCTTTATTAACTTCATGTGTAAAGCTAAAAGTAACATCAAAGCCGTATCTATGCTCGTACTCAATAGAAATTAAATTATCCCTATTAGCTACATTACTAAGCCTTACTACTATTACGCCCTTGTCGTTTAAGTTTAAAGTGCCTTTTTCAGCAAAGAAATTATAAGCATTGACAGCTAATTGCAAGGCATCGCTATCATTATCTGATTGAACAGTAAAACTCCACACTTGCTGATAAGTCTGATAATACTTTTGGTCTTCATTGTTGTTGCCATAAGTACCGCTATTTTCTAACATTGGAGTTGTAATCGTATATGAACAGTAAGGATATTTAGGTATTGGAGCGGCTTGATTTTGCCTTACAACTAGACAATCAGCCTTGAGCCTCTGCAATTCAGCTTGTAAGCTGTCAACTATTATTATTTCATGCTCTCTTTGTGTTGTCATAGTTGCTCGCTCCTTTCAATACATATACGTAAACATCACCAAAATCAGAGTAGTCTTGATCTTGTGATATTTTGAATCTCTTACCGTCCTTTTCAATCTCTATCAGCTTTAAAGCTTCGTCCATTGTTTGCCCATCTGTAGGCTCTACAATAGGCTTTTTCCTGTATAAGTGCCTGTCAGATGTAGACAATGTACCGCCAGAGCTGTAAACCTCGCTAGAGCTTACAGGAAGTATTGCACCTCTTGTAATGCCTATTGTTTCGGTTTCTTGCCATTCACCGCTTACATATTGCCCTGTTTTCTTTATTAACCTAAATTCGGAGCTGTATTTTTCGATTAACCTATCAAAATTATATAGTTTCATTCTCTTACCACCTCAAACGTAAAAAACACCTTTTTAAGGTGTTTCAAGTGCTTTCGCTATGTCCCAATGGTATTTATTTATACGTTGCTTCAATGTATCGTACTTAATACCTTTCGTTCTCGCCCATTCTGCAATGGTTTTTGTTTCGCCTTTATAAGCTACTTTGCGAGAATTAGGACGATATTCTGTATTTAGAGCTTTTTCTACTTCCCAACCGTCATTTATCCGCTTAAATAGTGCCTTGTATGGTATTCCTTTCACTCTCGCCCATTCTGCAATGGTTTTTGTTTCGCCTTTATAAGAAATATAATGATTTCTTGTTGTATTGTTCGCTTGAGTTTCTTTCGTTACCCAGCGGCAATTTGAAGGCTCATAGTCTCCATTAACATTCTTTCGGTCAAGAGTAAGGCTATCTTGATAACCATTTTTAATAGCCCATTGGTAAAATGCCATAAAGTCATCTCGCCACTCGTCGCAAACTTTAATGCCTCGCCCACCATAATTTTTATAGCGCTCAACATTTTTATTATAGCAACGTGCCTTCATGTGCGCCCATGCCCCATATATTTTAGTACCAAACATTCCATGAGTTTTCATATTAATCCCCCTTTGGAATATTATACTAAAATAATAAACATTTGTCAACTTCGGGTTATTCCCTCACTATTTCGAAAGTTATCGCACCAATTAGCGAGCCAGTATCTACAAGCGGATTAGAGCTGCCTTTCTGATCTACAGTAAACGGATGATTAGCAGGGCTTCTTAAGTCTCTTGCGTACTTCTTAATAGCATCTGCTAATTGTTGCCCTATAGCCCCCGCTCCTGCTTGTACAGTCATTTTACCGCCTAGCATAGCACTAACCATAGGCTCGCTATCCTTTGCTACTTTCTTGTGGTTTTCATCAAATCCACTTCTTAAGAAGGAACGCTCAGGAATAGTTATTGTGGTAGTTGATGCTTTTAAGTGTAAGCCCATATTATGAAGATAAGCCCTCATCTTAGGCGTTACAGTGATTTTACAACCTAACCGTATTCGTGGATAGCAGCAAGCCAAGCCTGCTCACCACCGCCAAGCACTCCCACATTCACAGAAACACCCTTCAAATCATTAAGAGTTTTCTCCATTTTATAGAAGTCATTTTTTATAGTGGTAACTTTCACACTCATACGCTAACCACCCCCTCACTTAAAGCTCGTTCTACGCTCCACCCTAAGTTAAGTCTTCTAAGAATAGTATGAGGCTTGATATTTAATTCATTTGCCCATTGTGATATTGTTTGACTTTTTCCGTTATATATAAGGTAATGGTTATCCCTTTTATTGTTTGCCTGTACCTTTCTTGTTGCCCAACGACAATTCGAAGGCTCATAGTTTCCGTTGTTATCAATGCGGTCAATAGACAGTTCCTCAGAATAGCCGTTATTTATAGCCCAATTATAGAAGGCTACAAAGTTGTTACTCCATTCTTCACATATCGTAACACCTCTACCGCCATAATTTTTATAGGCTTGGTCTTTCGGATTAAGGCATCTTCCTTTCATTGAACGCCAAATACTGCACAATTTAGTTTTACTTAGATTGTGCGTTGTATTTCTCAATGAAAGTTGTTCAGAGTGCAAGCAACCGCAAGACTGAGTTCTGCCAGAGCGTAAATCTGGTTGTCGTATTACTACCTCTTTCCCACATTCACACTTGCATTTCCACATTGTACATTTCCCTATATTTTCGACTCTTTCTATAACGGTTAATCTTCCAATTATCTCATTGGTTAAATCAATAAACTTTCCCATACTTTTCCCTTTCTTAGTACCTGTTAACAGCAGGTACACAGCTAAATCCTGACTTTAACACGTCCGAAAGTAGCTCTTTAGCATACTTTAATAACGTATTGTTAACGTCTAAATTAAAAGACTGAGACATACCCGCCATACTTTCGCTAGTTACATTAGGTGCAGTAGTTGTAAGCTCTATAAACTTAAGCGTAAACACTTTAGCGCTTGAAGGTAAATTCTTTACGCTTTCGAGGTCTTCTTTATCGAATTCTAGCCTTGTGTTAGCTTGTAGCCACTCAAGAGCGCTCATAACATATAAAGAATTACTGTCATCAATAGTGATAGGCAAACCGATTTTATTTAATTCGTCAGTAGTCATATTATCGCCTACTTTCTTTTCTTCTTGCCTTTAGCCTCTGCAACCTCTGCGACTTCCTCTGCAACCTCTGCAACATTCTCTGCAACCTCTGCAACTTTTTCTGTTACTTTAGCCTTAGCAGCCTCTCTACGTCTCAAATTATGAAAAGTAAGACTCATATAAAATCACTCCTTAAGCTAATTTATGACGTAAGCAAACGATAGGAACATTCTTATGATCTGCTTTTAATACCCAGTTAGCAGCTGTAGCTAATTCAGTATTGTTAGCATAAGCACCAGCTAAAGTAGCTGTAGCATTCCAAGATACTCCAAGTGGATGTAATACTAATGCACGTCTATTGATTAAGTAGTTAGCAGATGCTAAAGCGTCTCTGTCTGTTTCTACTCCTACTAATCCTTGAGGCATACCATCTTCTCTTACGAAAGCACCTTTACCGATGAAGTATGTATCATATACACCACTATTAACTGGCATAGCGTCGTCAACGATAACTTGATATCCTAAGTAGTAGTCAATTTTTACTTTTAAGTCAGAATCAAATTCAGTAGTAATCTGTTGATTTTTCTGTAATCTTGTATATGTAGCAGAATGCATAAATACAACGCCTAACTTATCGAAAGCATCTCCCATTAAGTTTTTAGCGTCTAATGTAGCATCTACACTAATAATAGCGTCTGTTCCTGTTTCATTTGAAATATCTAAAACGTGGTTACTAGCTAAAGCTCCGTTTGTAGTAAACAAACCAGTTAAGATTGCTTGCATCATAACTTGTTCTCTAACTGTCCACCAGTCAGCAACTAAGTTACCGATAGCAGCCATTGGATCATCTCCGCCCATAACTTTAGATAAATCAGTATCTCCCCATGCTTTTTGTCTGATTAATAGAGTAGCTACTTCGTTATCAGTAGTAATCTTATCAGGAGTCATTGCTGTTTCTCCAAATACTTCATCTGCTCCTGTTAATGCTTTATAGTGAGGCATTGTTACTAAGTTTCCGCCCTTAGGTGTTCCGTTAATTAATTGTGCAACTCTTGCATCAGTTGTAGTAATACCACTCTTAACTAACATAGATTTTTCAGTTGTTCTTCTTAATGCATATTCAGCAAATTTGCTAGGTACAATTTGCATATCAGCTAATGTTGTTATAGCCATTTGTCAACACTCCTTTTTTAATTAAATTATTTTACGCCTGCTAAAGCTTTGTATTTTGCAGCAAGTTCTGGATTGCTTATTTCTAGTTGCATCTGAGCAGTAAGGTTATAAGTTTCCTTAGCATAAGGATTATTAGTAACCACATCATCGCCACCCTTGTCAGGTTCTCCACCTCTTGCCTTAAAGGTTCTATCAACCTCAGCTTTAACAAGTTTTTTTACTAAATTGCTAAATGCTTTTACTTTGCTATCAATTTTCGCAGTATCAGTATCAATAACGAATTCCACTAAATCTAAAGATGTTTCAGAACCGTCGTCTAATCCTGCTTTCTTAACAGCAGAAATTGCATATAGCTTGTTTTCTCTAAGAGCTATTTCACGCTCTTTTTCTTGTAATTCTCTTTCTTTTTCTTGCATTTCATACTCTTTACGCTCATCGTCAGTCATTTTCTCTTTTTTAATGCGTTCTAACTCTTTTTCTAGTTCTTTCTTTTGATTGCCTAGCTTGTTAGTTGCTCGATCTACAGCCTTTTGGATTAATAACTCCATATCATCATTCTTAGGCTCTTCATCTTTTCCCGCACCCTTAGTATCAGGCTCTTTTGTCTTGTCCTTCATCTCTAAGGCTTCTTTCATACTGTCGAATTCTTCTTGCGTAATAGTACCATTTGCAAGCATTTCTTTTAGTTTTTCTAAATTCATATAAATCCCCCTTTGAGTTGCGTATACATAGCCCACGTAATCGAGTTCTATATAAACACCCCACAATAATATAAAACCCTACATATAACCCACCTAACAGGCTATTAAAGCCTGCTAGGAGTATTATAGGAAGGATTTTAGAGCAGTTTAACGTCTTACTTAGGACATATAAAAAAACAGCCTTTAATGGCTGTTATTTTTTCATTGCTTCATATTCGCTACGTCGCATAAATTTATGTACCACAGTACATCTGCAATTTATATCTTGTGCAGCTACCCCGCTTTGTCCTGGCGCTGTAGCAGTAGCCCCATTCCCCAAGTCAAACTTTTCATCTGCTAATACTGTTACGCCGTCCATTTTAACGTGATCTGCACCGCTTTTACTTTTATATGTCTTCCAGCCTTTTTTAGTCTTTCTAACTACATTAGGTCTAACACGATTATCGCCCATAGTAAGCCACGTTTTAACATAAACATACTCTGTGCCTAAGCCTGCATCTTTAATACTTGTATTAACCTCTTGCGCAAAATCATTCATGCCCGCCTCACGTACTCTGTGAGTTTCTGTACGGGCTATTCTTACAGCTTTATAATATTCCTTGTTTACATCGTTCTTTATTCTTTTTGCCATTGTAGTCATTCTGTCGCCATTCATTAAACCTATAGCTATTGACTGTCTTATGTTATATACAATGTCTTTATAATTCTTTTCTAGTGCTACTTGCATTATTGGATTATTAACCGCATTTCTTAATACTTCTGGTCTTACAGTCTTAATGCTCTTAAATGCCTCATGTAATTCCTCACTAGTAGTAGCCTTGTTTACTGCGTTATTCATGCTTTCCCATACGTTTTTATATGTATTCTCTACAGCCTCTGTAATCGTTAAAGACAAATCATCGTTAACACTACTTAATCGTCTATCTACTTCTTCTAAAAACCTTGCATATCTTCCATTGCGTTCTAACATTCCAAAGTCTAATATGTCATCTTCTGCCGATATTACAAACTCTTGCGCAATAGTAGAATTTAATTCTTTTAAGATATTCTTATAAATAAGGCGGATATGGTTTTCTGCATTCTTTTCTCTATGTTCTTCTATTCTTCTAAGTTGCACTATGTATTTTTCTAGTAATGCGTTGTTAAATTCCATATCCTCACCCCTTACATAACACAAAAACCACTCCATAAATTGAAGTGGTCTTGTGGTATTCATCTACTAATGAAAGCAAATTTGAAGTTTGTTACTACTATAATTATATTATTCTACAATACTTTCTAAATTCCTTCTTACAAATACAAAAAAATCACTCTGTTTAGAATGATTTTTCTGTCTAAAGAATTATAAGTATTAAATTTTGTTGATTTTATAGAGTTTTCTCTCTTAGCAGTTTTCCTGCTAACATTATACTAAAATAACTATTTTTTGTCAATATTATTATAATTAAAAAGGGTATCTAAGCTGATACCCCCAAAACCATAATGTCGTTTAACATTAATTATATTATTATAATGTCTGTTTATTGTCAATATTGTTATATAGCTTTACCCAAATTCTCGTTAATTGGTATAGGATTAAATGTGTTATATTTCACATTATCGCCTTTGGGATATTCCTTTATTATTGGGTACTTTAACTCTCTTAAAAGTTCTTTCTTGTCTTTTTTAGTGCCTGTAAATGTTATGTATCTATGCTTTGCGGTTCTTATCTGTCGCCTTGTTTCGTCTTTGCTATAATGTCTAGAATGTCCATTCTCTCCACCATATTTATCAGTTCTAGGCTTGGTAGTTCCAGTATATAAGAAATTAGTGGCTTGGTATACATATCCATAATGTCCCCACCCCCCAACATCTGCATACGATACGACGATCCGATGAGGTGGTAACATTTTCAAACTTTTAGAAATTAAAATACTTGCGTAGTTCTTGCCGTTATATTCAGGCAATATCACTAGTCTATTAAGTTCTAGTACATTCTTTTTATTTTCCTCTCCTGCTACACCTCTGCATAATGAAGGCGATGCAGGTTGCCCATAACTAATAACGCCTATTAGTTTATCCTCAATATATAACCCATAAGCATATTGAATACACGGCATTCTTCTCGCATAATGCACCCCTAAAATGAACGGTTTTGCTTTTTCGTAAGTAATTTGTTCTACTTTCATCTTTTGCCCCCTTACTGCTTTTAGAAAAACGAAAGAGAAACAAAACAACACGTAAGAAGATAAAGACAAAGAAAAAGAAATCTCCTAAAGAATAAGTATTCTTGCTATGCAACCAATAGCAAAGAGTCCCTGTTCCCAGCTCTAACCTCGCAAGTTATGAAATAGTAGTTACGTTCTCTATCGTTCACTCGAAAAGCATAAAAAAGTATCAGCCTTCCTCTCACCAAAAAGACTGATACTTCAATATATAAAAACTCACAAGCATACAAGTTTTATATCGTATTTAGTTGTTGGTGAGAGATTTAATACACTTATTTTAAACAACAAAGTTTCTATAGATAATATACATTATTTCACAATAACTGTCAATTAGTTTTCTGAATTTTCTTTATTTTCTTCTTGCTTTTTATTAGGTAGCAGATTATTGATGAAATCCTCACCAGTAAAGGTGTTTTCTTCTTTGTCTAGCGGTTCTATTCCGTCTTTTTCTTGTTCTATCATATCCATTATGTAATCTACATCATCGACAAAGCTTAATTGTTCAAAAGCAACCTTCTTAGGTAATCCTGCACTTATTAACTGAGTAACTGCTTGCGCTTCACTTGTTACATCTAGTGGGAAATTACGCTTAAATTCTATGTAGCATTGGAGCGGATCTACATTAACTTGTTTCTTGTTCCATGCAGAAGCTAACAACTTGAACATATAAGCGCCTGCTTTTATCATTTTAGCCTCTAACATACCGCACTTAGTCTCCAACCCTGTTATCTTGAATTTAAGGGCTATTCCTGAGCTTGAAGCGAATTTCTCATCGGATAAGTTAGGCGTTTTACTAAATCTATATATATTATCCTCTGTACGTGTTAAGAATGCCTCTACAAACTCAGGAGAAAGGTTTTTAACCAAGTAATAAACGTCTGCACCATCTAATCCACCGTTAAACTGTAGCGCTCCGCTTGCCTGTGCCTTTTCCATTTCTTCGTCTGTTAAATTCATATTCTTAAATATCATATATGCACTTGCAAAGCGTTCTATATCGTTACTGCTATCGCTCATAGCTCTATCGTATGCGTCTATCAATTCAAGTACCTTTTCGGACGTTCCTTGCAATTCGTCGTTATGAGGAATACCTTGTAGTGGGCAATAATCAAATAAGTTAGTTTCTTCTTTGACTAGATCCAAACTTTTAAGTTGCCCTTCAAATGTATACTCTTTGGTATCGCTATATAGCGTTACCTTCCACTTTTGAACATCGCTAATATCTGTCATTGGATAATATCTTATAGCATACTCAGGTTCTGTCATATCATCATCTGATAAAAACACGCATTCATAAGGCGGAATAATTCTAACCCTTTCCGCTCCATCTCTATCAATATAAAATAATCTTCCTGCATATCCACAAGCAGCAGCGAATTTTGTTACTTGTAAATCCTTATCGTACATTGTATTTCTTACCACGAAGTCGTTTAACTGTTTAGCAGCCTCTTCTACTGCTTTTTCTCCGCCTGTGTCCTCTTCGCTTTCATCTGTTTCAGAATATGAATAAGATGCTGCTTTACCTGCAAAATATCCAGTTTCTATATCGACTGTTTCACCGAAGAAATCATTGTTGATTTTATGGTTAATCGGATTTTTTTCGTCAGCAAACTTTACTTGTCTTTGGCTAATTGTTAATCCGTCTTCATAAGCTTTATATCTGTCATAAAGCATCTTCATATAATTAGAGCAGCCTTTATGTTTATCTAGCACTCTAATTACTATCTTCTTAATCATTTCAATATCTTTCTTACCCTCTGCATCTCTCATAGCCTCTAA
The DNA here is from genome assembly GCA_017521005.1 of Clostridia bacterium. Taxonomy (GTDB): domain Bacteria; phylum Bacillota; class Clostridia; order TANB77; family CAG-465; genus UMGS1649. The sequence continues at coordinate 36,090 of JAFXEC010000001.1, forward strand.
TTCTGCTGATAGAAGCGGATACTTATTTAATATTGTTCTTTTTACTCCTGCCATTGTTTAACCCCTTTCTATTTATTAGTTTTTTATCAAAAAAAAATGAGCCGTCAGGTAATCTTGTCAGCCCACATCTTGAACATATTAAAACATCATTTATTCGCTTAAAATTATGCTTGCAAATATCAACCACCTTCTTCGCATATATCGACAATATAATCACATAGTTCCGTTGGTATAACACTTCTTTCTTTTGCACCCTTAAGCCCTTGAGTGCCTGTCTTACTACCTCTTGGGGCGGGTTCATGGCATTTATCGCCATTCTTGCACATAGGTTTAAAATTAGGCTTAGGATGATTCGTCCAAATATCCGTCGGTTTCATTCTCTGATCTCCATACTGGCAATATGTAACTGTATATCGTTTAAATTCCTGCATAAAATCCATTTTTCGCATTCCGCCTCTTGGATTTTCTATAAAGAAGTATCTAGGGTTTAACTCCTTAATCAGTTCTATAACATGTTTATTAGTTTTATCGCAAAACTTAGCATAATCGCTAACAGGCGATAAATTACCGCTTGCCTCTTTCTTCCTATGATGTGATATAGCAGCTATTGAGTATGTAGTACAGTCAGGGCTAGCCCATATAACATCAGGTCGCCCGAATAACTCTATAATTCTATCAGCTGTAACATTATTTATATCCTCACATAAGTCTATGTTTTCAAAATCTTTATCCCACTCAATCGAAAATACTTGATGCCCTCTTTTTTCAAAAGCCTTTCCTATTGATCGTGTGCCAGCAAAAAGCTCTAATACCTTCATCGCAACGCCTCTCTTATGTTAATTTCCTATTTTTTAACAACATACTATCCAAGCCAAAAAATGCCCTTCACTCACCGACGGAATACAAAGGCAATTTTAATTTATGTAAATTACAACCTTCTACCTGCTGTTGCTTTCGTCTGTAACATTAACGGTTCTAATCCATAACGCATAGCGTCCATTAAGTGGTCTTTCTTCTTAACTGGCTTTTCTATTGCGTTACCGTCTTTATCTTCCGCCCAATGATACACCTGAATTTCGTTAATGAAGTTCTGGCAGCTAGGGTCTATTATTATTTCGTAGTCTTGTATAAATCTAATTCCACTAAGCACACTGTCGCTACCTTTCTTAGCAGGTATAACCCTTAGCCCTCGGCTTCTAAGCTCGTTTATAGCCCTTCCATCTTCGCAGTCGGCTGTTATATAGCCCAATCCGTTTTTAAGGCTTAAATCGTTTGCTAGGCTGTCGTATGTTTGACTAGATTTATATAATTCATCTAGCACAAATATCTGCTTTTTAGATTCGTTTACGTGCATTTTTACATAAGCATTCGGATTGTTCCAACCAAAGTCTAAGCCTTGATATATATTGTCAAAGGAATTCTTAACAGCACTTAAATCCTCTACTCTGTAATTCCTATATACAACATTTCCTAAAATACCGAAATTGCCTAAAGTATATACATTGTAGAAGTACGGATCTTTCTCATTCTCTAGCAAGTAAATATCATCGGGTGTAAGAAATTTATTGTCTTTATATGTAGTTTTAAGGATTAGCTTTCTTTCGTCCTTGTAAAACCGCTTTTCATCGTTCCAACAGTCAGCGAAAAACTCTTCATATATCCAATGAGTACGTAAAATAGGGTTAAATAATAAGGTAATGCCTTTAGGCACTTTACTATAACCTCTTAAACGCTTTGTAAGAGCTTTGTAATCTGTGTATGTAGTCTCTGTAGCCTCTTCTATAATAATCTTCTCTAAAACGCCATTTTGAGGCGTAATTGATTTAATCTTTTCAACATCATCAAGCCCACCAAATAATATCTGTTTGCCGTTCTGTTTATTGGTAATAGTCAAATCAGTCTTGCTAATGTCGTATAGATGCCGTACTCCAAGATTTATAATTCCTTTGTTAATCTCATTAAATACCGACTTTCTAAGTGTATTAGCAGTCTTACGTACTATTAAGTAATTAGCTCCATTTTGCATATTATCTAGCACCGTATTTTGTCCAATCATAAAATAACTCTTACCAGATGATGAACCACCAAATACTATCTTTAAAAATGTAGGGTCGTTTATAAGTTGCATATATGAATCATTAATATATACATCTGTATTCATGCTTATTCCTCTTCTATAGGTCGCTCGCTTGCAGGCTTAATATTAAAGTTGAATGTTGTATCTGGTATTTCTACTTCAGCTTTGTCTGATTGTCCTAGCCAGTTCTTACCTAAGAATATTTGCATAGGTACATTGCCTTTCTGTGCACTCTTCCATTGCAACCTACGGAGTGACATTTTACCGCCTGCCGACTTAATTTTAAAGATAGCCGAAAAAGTCATAGGCTCGCCGTTTTCGTCGACATAATTCTCTTTACACCAATTATTAACAGTATCATCAGAACAGTCGAAAAAAGCTGCTATTTCCTCTTTGGTGCATTGCAACATACAAAGGCTTTCAAAGTTCTTCTTGTCTATAGGTATTCTAGGTCGCCCCATTTCTGCCATAGTATCCGCTCCTTTCTACTTAGCTATTAAATCAGCATTACTATTCTCTACTAACTTTCTAAAATCAGCCTCTTTATCAAGCCAATCTTGGTAAGTATCAAACGTTATCTTAATAGTGAATTTTTCGTCTGTTTCTGGTTCTTCCTTCTCTACCTCTGGCAGTTCCTCAATATCTAAATTAAAACCGAAGTCTTCCATATCAATATCTAAAATACCTTCTAATTCCTCTTGCAATAATTCAAAATCAAAATCAGTATTCATTGTTAGCTTGTTATGTACTAACATATAGGCTTTTCTTTGTTCTTCTGTTAGATGTTCTAGTCTTATTACTTCTACTTCCTTATAGCCTAATTCTTTTAGGGCTATATAACGTCCATGCCCTTCTATAATTACGTTGTTTTCGTCAATAGCAAGCGGATCATTGAAGCCAAACTCTTCGATTGACTTCTTTATCTGTTCTATTTGTTCCGCAGGGTGCAATTTTGCATTATTTTCATAGGTTTTTATGTCTTCTATGTTGATTTTTTCTATTTGCATTTTATTCCCTCCTTAAATTACAACAATCTTCTTTGTTGTTGTTTACGTAATTTCTCCAATAGTCATAATGATTGGAGCAGTCTTCACATACTGTCATTTCTTTGAATCCAGTTATATTTTTAATCATTTCTTTTTTCTTTGTTAAAGGTAAATGATAGTAGCCGTTTTCTTTATGTGTAAAAGGCTTGTAGTCAATATCAAACCATTTTTTAATCCAATGGTTAACCCTTAAAAATTCAACTAATATCTTGTCGCATTTAACATTGTTTAGTATGTCAAAGTCTATATATTCATATATAAAAGGGCTTAATCTTAACTGAACGTCAAAACCGCTCGCCTGCAACTTTTCTATAGCCTCTATCCTCTTACTTGGTATGCTTGCCCTCTCATACTCAAGCGACTTCTTATCGTCTGTAGTTGTTACTGTGATTTGAAAGTGTGCTAAATCCTTGTCGTATATTTCTAAATATTCATCATTAGCCACATAATGGCTTTTTGTTACTATTAAGTAACCTATCCGCTTTTTATTTAGATATTTAATCATCTTGTAAGTATTTCTATATGTTAATTCTAAAGGTTGAAAACAGTCTGTCATTCCGCCTAGTCTTAGGATTGTTCCTTTTGGCAATTTGTCTATTTGCTTTTTTAAGTCTGTTAGGTCTGCAATACTAGGATTTTCGGCATTCCATAAGCCCCTAAAGTCTAGTAATGATTTTGCATAGCAATATTTGCAATCGTGCTGACAACCGCAGCCGTATGTATCTAGTCTTGTTGGATACTTGCACTTGCTACCTTCATTACCCCCTACAGTTTTATAAAAGCTCTTAAACTCTTTGCCCATAACAACCCCCTAATAAAAAAAGCAACCAACTTTAAGTCGATTGCTAGAAATTTCTCCGTAATTGTCCTGTATCTATTATATACTACATTTCGTGTTTTGTCCACACAATTCCCCTATTTTGTATAATTTGTATACGTATTGTATACTTTTAGACATGCGTTATCTCTTAATTTGTATACATAAGATTTTGCATGATAGGGCGGATATAATTTGTTTTTCTTTGCGAAAGCGGATAATTGCCCGCAGTATGCTATATGCTTTATTAAATCTCTTTCTAATTCTGTTAACGGAGCGGATCTAAATATCTTTAGGTAATAATCACGCTCTTTTATTAGTTCCTCTAATTCTTTTCTATTTTCTAAATCTTTCATACAGTATTTTTCTAATTTGTTGCTAAATCCACTAGCACATACGCCTGTTATATCATATGAAGGAGTAATCTTGTATTGATGCCCTTTTACCCGCTCTTGTAAATTACTTATCCTGCGTTCTAAGACATTCCAATTGTAAATAAACTTTAAAACGTCTTTTTCATTCATAATATACCCCCTGTAATGGATTTTACAAAGCCATAACAGCCATAAACAGCCACCATGCAAACCTAACACCAGTTAAACATAATAGCGATAATACAATAAATACCGATACATAAACTATCGCAGTTATAGCTCTTCTGAACAAGTCTTCCATATTTAAGCCCCCTTCCATTGCTTGTAATCAAGCATTTCTTCTATCGTAACTTCTATACGTGGATTTTCTTTATCGTGATACACTCTTGATCCGTCATGCCCTGCGATTATATCCCTGTTATCATCTTCTATTACTCCAGTTGTAACAAGCATATCGTCTAGAGCTTCAAGAAGGTTAGTTAAATCAATTTTCCGTTTTGTTTGAACATAGAATATTGCTTTGATATTTACTGGAGTTTTAAGACGAAATTTGAGCTTTTGAGGAATAAGTAAAGAGCATTCTTTTTCGAATTGTTGATATAATTCGCTAGGTAGTATTTTTGTAAAACTCCTGCCGCTCTTTTTGGAATAATTGGAGATGATACGCTGTGAGTTCTTCTTAGTACGTGGAATTACATTAAGAGTAAATGATATATTCATATTTAACCCCCTATAATATTATATCACAATAATATCAAAATATTTTAACAATTTGCGATATAATCGTATAAATCCTCAGCAGTCTTTAAGTCATGCAATACGTTGCCCTCTTTGTCGAATATCTCTGTACCACTCTTACCATAGTCTGTATCGTATATCCACCAAGATATGGTTTCGCACTTATCGTCGAACATATCAGATAACAATTCTATTACTATTCCCTCATGGCAGATCATAATCCCCGCTGCATTCATAAAATCGTTTTCTATATTCTCCTTAGCATTTCTCATTAATTCGTCGATTTCATTTTGTAAATCGTGTGCCTCTTTAAGGGCATTAATAATTGATACAAATTTTCCTTTACTTATCATTGTTTATCCTCCTTAATAATCTAATTGTTCATTTATTTCTTTTATTTGCTTTTCTTGTGCTAATAGTACAGCAGTTTGTGCATTTACTTTATTTATAACTTCATTAAGTTTATCTGTTATCCCTAATACTGCACTCTCACAGTCTAATGTTTCATAGCCTTTTATTTCATCATAGAAGCTATCTGTATCTAATTCTTTTATCTTTTCTGTGGTATTTTCCTCTGCTTCTATTTCATCTATCCCACACTTTTTGCACTTTCTATGATTTTCTGTTATTCCACCTAATCTACCTAACGAATATTTTTTCCATTCATGTTTACATTCTGCCTCTATTAGTTCATATTCTTCATTTAGCCACTTCTCATTTAATGCTGTTTCGCCTAACAGGAATTCGCTTATTTTTACTCCTATTTCTTTGTCTCTAAATGTTGTACCTTTTTTTAATTCTCCTTTACTTATCATTACAAGAATATCAATTAGTTTCAATTTGTTTGTATCTTGCTTTTTCGTTCTTTCAATTATATTGCTATACATTCTCTTTCCCTCCATTCCTTACAATCTTCAAAACTAGTCATAGAAACATTTACACATTTCCAAGTGTACTGATTTTCCATTAGCATTTTTACATTCCTTTTACACTCCACATTCCCACACTCTCTAGTACAGTATGTTATATCTGTAGTTATCATTTTTCCACCTCTTAAAATCTCCCCCACGTCTGATAATCTGCTTCTGTCATATGTTTTTCTCTTTCTTTCATTTTTAGATAACATTCTCGGCACATTGGCTCTGCGTGTCCATATTCTAATAACACCTTATCAGTATCTTTGCCACATGTAAGACATTTTTCTACACCGTTTCTGTTTTGCTTATATTTCATTCTCTTCACCTCTTATATCTAAAAATTAAACTCTTTGCTTGTATTCATTTTGATACTTTAATTCTTCATCATTCAAATATTTGTGTCTTACGGCATATCGTTCTATATTTTTCTCGTTATAGTTAATTATTGAATTAGTTTGTCTAACATAAACACTATAGTATATTGTTTTGGTATCTATATTTTCCCACGTTTTAACGATAACCCCTATTAAGTCATCATCTACTACCACAATATCTCCAAAAAGGAATTTAGCTTTCATTTTTCATCTCTCCTTTATAAAAAATTCCATTAATTCATCTTTGAAGTTATCTATTATATATTGAGCATCTTCTTCTGTTTTGAAATAAAACGTGTTTAAACGTCTTTCACAATAATTCGTAACCATATTCATTTTCTCAAGTGTATAATCATAATAAATACTAATTTTAGTTATTTGTTCATCTTCCCATTCTTCTTTACTAAACTCATAACTCTTTTCTTTTACTGTATCCATAAAGTGCCAATAACGTTCGCATTGTTCTTCGGTTGGGAATATGGGTAGATTGCTTAATCTCCAATTATGCACATCATTGGTATTACCATAAGCTGTATAAACTATATCCCCGTCAATATCTCTAAACCAAAATCTCTCTCCTTGCTTTGGTTTCCACTTACCTTCTTTCTTACTCTCTTTTAATTCTGCTAATGCTTTTTGACATTCATTTAGCTTTTGCTCTAATTCTTCTATTTTAGTCATTGTTTATCCCTCCTACTTATCTCAATTAACAAAGCAGTTATAAAACCTAAAATAGTGCTCACTACAACTATCACCGAAAATAATATTATTCTTTGTTCTATTTCTTGTATTATCATCTATTGTTCCTCACTTTCTAAGTATGCTTTTATACCTTCTCTTCTTCCTTGTTCAACCATTTTTCCACATCTTCTCCGATATCGTTAAAGTAACAATTTCCACAATGATATTGTTCATCATCAGGGTCTGCATGATGTGTACCAACAAACATACAACCATAACAACTTATATCACATTCCTCAGCTTGTAACTTTGATAAAAAACTAGCTAATTCTTCATTACTCATTTGTCTTATTCTATCTCCATTTGTCATATACCAATCACTCCTTTAGCTCTTTATAATCAATCCTCTTTATTTCTTCTATTGATTGACAATATATTTTCCCTATTTCGTGGTATAAGTCTTTTGTTTCTATTATTTTTTCTACAACTACATAATCATTTACTTTTATGTCATATTTTCTTATAAAAAGTTTATATTTTTTTACTTCCTCAATTTTATTTACAAACTTCAACATGTTATCAAGAATTTCTTTAGCCCAGCTACAACCATGCAATTCGTAACTATCTTTTAATTCTTTAATTCCCCAAATCATATATTCAATATTTTTATCTCCATTTGTCATACATCTTTCCCCACCTTATCTTTACATACATATAATGCCTTTATCACTTTATCCATTACCATTTCTAAATCTATATTGTAAAACATTTGATACCCTTCTTTTCTGTCAAATATAGCTTGATTTTCTTTATGTGCTTTCCCTCTTTTATGATTATTCCAGTCATCGCAAAGGTAGTGTAATATTTCTTCTTTGATTATCTGTATATCTCCATTTGTCATATAATCACTCCTTCAAACCCGTCGAATTCGACCCCTTTAACTTGTTTAGTAATGCTTTCCAACATTGCTCATCGCATTCATCTCCATAATCAATAGCGTTTTCTATATCTCTTATCATTACACCTTTATCCTTTTTAGTTAATAGATGTAGATTATTGCCTATAAATTCGCAAGTCCAAGATACTATGTATGTTCTCCTGCCTAATGCGTATCTCTCTGCACCTATTAGTATTGCACTTATATCTTCTTGTTTTCCGTTAATATCAATTGTCATGTTCTAACCTCTCTTTTAATCTATTTAGCTTTCTCAAACCTTGTGCAAATACTTCATCTCTACAATCAAACATCATCATCATTTGGTCTATCATGATTAAAACGTCTGCTAGTTCCTCATATAAGTTTTCTTGGCTTTCCTTAGTAGTAAATCCCTCTCCACTTGATAACTCTGTTAAAATCCTACTTACAGCTCTTGAGAGTTCCCCACATTCTTCAATACATTTAAGCATTTGATTATGTGTGCCATATGTATC
>JAFXEC010000014.1 GCA_017521005.1 Clostridia bacterium
CTTCTTTGTTAAGAGTAGGACCGAGTTTTAAGATAAACTCTTCTATCTTAGGAAGGACTTCCCAAGGGTATGTTTGGTTTTCAAGCAATTCTCTTGCAAGATACTGCTCAGTGTCAAAAAGATCACGAACAGTAATATTCGTACAATTTTCCATACGTTATACCTCCAATAATTATTTTTGGTCAAATTTTATCTGACCGAACTATTATACCACAGATAGGACGAAAAATCAAATTATGTAAACGAAAGCCAGTGGTTTCAATGGGTGTATGATTTTTAAGATGGATAAAAAAGACTAGAGTTATTAACTCTAGTCAAATAATTTGTGTTTGCGTTCTTTCAAATTACGAACAATATCGTAGTCTGAAATACACAGGTTTTGTTCCATGCCAAGACCAATTTCTACATTGTCTGAATTTCTTCCGTGAAAGTCTGAACCAACAGTAGGGACAAGGTCAAACTCATTACAAAGTTCAAGGTAGAAATTACGCCTTTCGTCTGAATTGTGCGGGTTATAAACTTCCATACCTTGAAGACCATAATTCTTAAGCAGTATGATGAATTCTCTCATGTCTGATTCATTAAGTCTTAAAGTTTTAGGATGGGCGAGTACAGGTACACCACCACATTCAATTAAAGATTTAATGAGTTTATCTATTTCCATCTTTTCTCTATCTACATAGATATGAGAAGAAGTATCAAAGAATTCTGTATAAGCCTGAGAAGGAGTCTTTGCATAGCCGTGACGATGAAGAGCAATTGCTATATCGAAACGTCCAACACTTTCAGGATTTCTTGCACATTCCAAAACTTTGGTATAAGAGAGGTTAATACCATCTTTTTTAAGAAGCTCCAATGTCTTTTTTACGCATTTCTTTCTGCTTAATTCATATTCGTCAAATACGCTATAAATTTTAGTAGTAGAGAAATACGAAATTACGTGACATACATGTTTTTTACTAAGTCCATGTTGAAGTAGAGAAGAACTAAGCTCAACACCTGGAATAACTTCCATACTTTTACCAACTATTCTACGGAATTTTGTAAGAGATGCTAAAGTGTAATGTTCTGTAAGAGAAATAACTCCCACGTTATTTTCTTTAGACATTTGTGCTATTTGGTTTAGCGAAGAATTGCCATCGGAATGTTTGCTATGCACATGCAGGTCAATCAGTCGGGGTTCCATATAAATCCTCCTTTCTGTTTATTAAAACAGGAATTTAATTATAAATTTAACTGTATTATATATTAAAAAGAGAAAATAAAGCAATGCTATTTCTTAATATTTGACTTAGAAATTAATGCACCTAAATATCCAAAAACTATAGCAGCAGTTATACCGGCAGAAGTAGCAGTTATACCACCAGTAAATATACCTAACAGACCATTTTTATCTATTTCTTCTTTAACACCATTTGCTAAAGCATAACCAAATCCACTAATAGGAACAGTAGCTCCAGAACCACCAAAGTCTACTATAGGTTTGTATATGTCAAGACCGGTTAAGACAACACCTAGAACAACAAATAGTACTAGAATTCTTGCAGGGGTAAGCTTGGTTTTATCTATAATAACCTGACCAATAGTACAAATAATACCACCAGTTATGAATACTTTAAGATATGTTAAAAATAAATCCATGTTACACCTCCAGATTTTCAATTACAAAAGCGTGAGCAACACCAGGAATAGATTCACCTTGCCCTAAAGAGACTGGGCTCATAAGTGCTCCTGTTGCAATAAATAGCACTTTGTTAATTTGTTTCTTTTTAAGCAGCGGATAAATGTAACCACAAAATACAGAAGCAGAACAACCGCAACCACTGCCACCAACACCAACGTCTTGAGTCTCTGTATCAAAGATTTTAACACCGCAATCCATATGCTGTTTAGATATATCATAACCATAATTTTTAAGTTGATCTATTAGAAGTTTAGAACCAAGTTTCCCTAAATCTCCAGTAACTATTAAATCGTAATAATCTGGAGTACGTTTGGTATCTTCAAGATGAGTAACGATAGTATCAAAAGCAGCAGGCATCATAGCGGCTCCCATATTTGCAATATCTTTAATACCAAGGTCAATTACTTTACCTGGAGTAGCCATAGATATATGTGGATAATCTTTAATATTGTTTTCATCTGCTTTAACTATTAAAGTAGCACCACTACCAGTTACAGTCCATTGGCTGTTTGGAGTCATTTGTGTTCCTTGTTCTAGTGGTAATCTAAATTGTCTTTCAGAAGCACAAAAGTGTGATGAGGCAGATGCAACACTGTTGTATGAATAACCTGCGTTTACAAAAGACGCAGCCAGTATATTTGCTTCGGCAAATGTAGAGCAGGCACCATAAAGGCCAAAGAATGGAATACTAAGATTTCTTGCAGTATATCCTGAAGAAATACATTGGTTTAATAAATCACCTGCAAACATGTAGTCTATTTTATTCTTATTCATATCAGCTTTTTTAATAGCTAAATCTATAGCTTCGGCCATAAATTTAGATTCTGCTTTTTCAAAAGTTTTTTCACCAAAGTATACATCGTCTATTGTAGTATCAAAGTAAGGTGAAAGAGGACCTTCTTTTTCTTTCGGACCAACAGCCGAACCAGTAGAGAGAATAACAGGAGTGTTTTCAAAAACAATAGTGTGCTTTCCAATTTTCATATAATACCACCAACTTTCTAAAAGAATATTTTACTCATGTAGTATATTAATCCATAAACTACAGATGCACATACGCCATAAACAAGTACTGGACCTGCAACCTTAAACATGTTAGCTCCAATGCCTAAAACAAAACCTTCAGATTTGTATTCAATAGCAGGAGATACAATAGAGTTAGAAAAACCCGTTATGGGTACAATAGAACCAGCCCCGGCAAATTTACCAAGTACTTGGTAAAGCTTAAGAGTTGTAAGCAGTGCGCCAATAAATATTAAAGAAATGGTAGACACAGAAGAGGCCAACTTTTTTTCTAAACCATAAGACATTGCAATATCTGTAATTACTTGACCAATTACACAAATTAGTCCGCCAATAATAAATGCAATGATGCAGTTTTTTAGTAATGAACTTTTTTCGGCCTTGCTTTCAACATACTCTGTATATTCTTTTTCATTCATCCCCATTTTTGTATAATTCATATAAAATCACCAAGAATATTATTTGTACAATATTTGCAAATATAACATTTTTTTAGTAAGATATACTAAAATACATAAAGAAAGATGTAAATAATATAATAAATAAGAGGTGGAATATGTCTAAAGATTATACAAACAATGAAGTAGAACATATAAAGGATGAAGCAACTAAAATAGAATATCTAAGATTTAAGGCTTTAGAAAAATATAAAGATAAAATAGATGTAATTGTTACATTAAAGCATGGTGGAGTAAGTAAGGGAGTCTTTAGTTCACTAAATGTTAGAGCAGCCGGAACAGATAAAGTAGAAAATGTACTTGAAAATGTATCTAGAATAGGTAAGGTAATAAATACAGATTTAGAACATATATGTAAAGGTTCACAAGCACACACAAATAATGTTATATACATAAATGAAAGCAATATGTATGAATATTCGTATCCAAAGTTAAATGCTTATGAAGTAGACGGATATATAACGGATATGAATAAATTAGCTACTCTTGTAACAACAGCAGATTGTAATCCAATAGTAATTTATGATCCAGTACATAATGTAGTTGCAAACGTACATAGTGGATGGAAAGGTACAATTAAAAGAATATATCTAGTAGCATTAGAAAAACTTAAAGCTGAGTTTGGAACAAATGCAGAAGATGTAATTGTCTGTGTTGGACCAGCTATAGGTCAATGCTGTTTTTCTAGTGAAGAAGAAAGCTTCAAAGAAAACTTTACAAACATATGGAAGGATGAAGAAAACTATATATATTACGAAAAAGAAAATCCTAAAAGATTTCATGTTGATCTTAAGTATGTAATAACTAAAGATTTTGTTAAAGAGGGAGTTAAAGAAACTAATATACATTTTGCAGATATATGTACATGTTGTAACAATAAAGATTTTTATTCTTTTAGATACAAAACAATGCATAAAGAAGAAGATTATGGTTGTTTTGCAACAGTGGTAAAGTTAAAATAAAAAATCTTGCAATAATAAAATGTATATTATATAATCGTTTTATGAGGTGAAAGTATGGAATCAGATTCACAAAAAAGTAAGATATTAAAAGAAATAAAAAAATTAACACGCCCAAGTGAATTACAAGAATATTTAAGAGCAAATGTTCCTTATGAAGATTTGTTAGATTCTAGCTTTGTAGATGAATTGGTATCAGTTAATCCTGCTGTAAAAAGAGTTTTAAGTGGAGCTCTTTTAGACAAAGAGTATGATGAAGCTAGAAGTTATGAACAACAAGAAGATTTAGATACAATAGAAGGAATAGAAAGATATATAGAAAAAGTAGATATAAATGTTACACTTGTTAAGCATAGAGATAAAATATTAAGACTTGCAAGACATTACCAAGAGCAAGGCAATTATGCTAAAGCTCAAAGATATTATGAAGTAATTGTTGAGAACGGAAGAAATAAAAAAGAAAAATTCATTAGAAAAATGGGTAGAGATGAAACAGATACTGTATACCATAAAGCAAGAATAGGTGAACTAGACTGTAAAGCTAATATGGGACAAGATCTAACAGACGCTGAAAGAGAAGAATTAGAAGCTGCTCTTAGAACAGTATCTTCTAAAGAAAAATCTATAGATGCATTCTTAACATACTTTAGCCCTATAGACACCCAACAATTATTAGATGGAGATTTTGATGCAATAACTAAAAAAGGTGGAACTAGAAGAAGAACGTATTCAGAAAGAAAAGTATCTACTGAACACGAACGTGAATATATAGCAGAACTTTCTCCGGATAAGAGACTAAAATACTTAAAAGAACATTATCAAATAGAACATGCATATATAGGTCTAAGCGCCTTTGAGGGAAGTGTAGTTCTAGATGTACCTAGTATGAATATCCTTATAGTTGAAAAATTCTATGAACCAAAAGTTGAAGGTGAAACAGAACCAAGACCAGCTTATGGTAGTTCTACAATAATAGTTAGTAAAGACATAGAACTAAATGTAGAAGAAATGACTAGAGGGCAACTTGTTGAAATGGGACAAACAGGAAGCAAGTTAATAGGTAGAGTTTATCATAGAGGAGCTACATATTACGATAGATTATCTAAAACAATGGATAAAATAAGTAATGCAACTGTTGAAAAAGGAGCGGTAGAAGAAGAACTTAGCAAAGAAGAAACTACACCAATAGATAATGTAGTGGAGAACGCTGAACCAGGTATGGAACCAGATGGTGAAATGCTAGAAGGAGCAGGTGAAGCTGTAGGAACAGTAGACGAAACAGCAGAAGAAGCAGGAACACCAGAAGAGAGAACAATGGAAGTTGTTTTCAAGGAAATGGAAGAACTAGATACCGCTTATGAGGGACTTCAAGCAGCACTTGAAAAAGCAAAGGCAGAACAATTAAGAGTTGAAGAACTAAGAAGTAGAGTTGTAGAAATAAGAGCAGAAGTAGACCAAGCTATAGCTGGTAAGATGACAGGTTCAATTTCTATGGTTGTAATGAAACAAATTAAAACTCTAAAAGAAATGAAAAAAGAAATAGAAGAATTAGAAGCATCTGCTCAAGCTTTAAGTGTAGAACAATGCGAATTAGAAATAGCAACAAATAGAAAAAAGAGAGAAGAGCTAAGTAATGAAATAAGAAATATGTATGGAGAGTAACGAATGAAGAATATTAGTATGGTAGAATATAAAGATAATATCTTTACTAAAATAAAAAATAGAATAAAAGCTCTTTTTTCTAAAAACGAGCTGAGAATAAAAAAAGAAACAGACGAGGAAAAACAAGAAAGAATAAGAAAAGAAAAAGAAAGAATAATGAATCTTTACAACAGAATAAAAGAGAATGAAGAAATAATTCCAACTGTTGATGATGAAGATTTATATAAAATAATGCTTTTGTTAAATGAAGAAATATTATTAGTAAGCGGGCAAATGGAAAATAAAGCAAAAGCATTAGAAGAAAAAGTAGAAGAAATAGAAAGTAAAAAAGAAACAGCCTAGGTATTCCTAGACTGTTTCTTTTTTTAACTTAACATGTACATTACAACCAGTTGGTTATAGGCTTTTACTGCATCAAGCGGGTTTCCGACAACTTCGTCACCAAAATATTTGCGATGATCTTTATACTCAATGGTTTTGAGATTTTGCTTGAATGTTGTCATTGCATTATCGGATACGTTCTGTTCTTCACATGCGAGAAATGCGGCAATTGCCTGCTCGACAAGTTCAGTACCGGGTAAAGATGCAGAGTTTTTGGAAAGTTGTTTTTCCAAAAGCGCTTTGAATTTTGTTTCATTGTAACTACTTGTTACATAGTATACATTTCCTACTAACATATTAACACTCCTAAAAAATTATTTTTAAGGCATAATTTCAATGCACATTAATTATATCAAAATAAAGCACAAAAGTCAATGTTATGTAAACAAACACAATGCGTTTAATGTAGATAATGTGGATAAAGTAATATATAAAACAAATAAAAAGAGCAAGATGTGAATATCTTGCTCTTAATTTTGGAGGCGCCACCCGGATTTGAACCGGGGATCAGAGTTTTGCAGACTCGTGCCTTACCACTTGGCTATAGCGCCATTAATATATTGTATTAATAGTTAATATATAATATGCATACTTCTTTCAAAATCGCATGTATATATATTAACATTATTTTTTACATAAGTCAACAAATGAAATGAAAAAATAGATATAAAAACCAACTAATAATAACAATTACTTGAATTATATAAAAATATATAATAAACTAGTTGTATATTAAGAGGTAAGGAATATGAATAGAAAAAAAGGCGTGAGCATGATAGTTCTTAGTATAACAATACTTGTAATGGCAATTTTAGCTGCAACAGCAACAATTTCATTAGAAGATAGTGGTATAATAGGACGTTCAAAATCTACTGTAAGTAAACAAAATTATTTACAAGAATATGAAAGATTACAAACAGTAAAAAATGGAATATTGGCAAATAATTTTGGCGAAATAACAGTAGCAGATTATATTGAAGAATTAAAAAATAAAGGGATAATAGAAAACGGACAACAAAGTAATCCGGACGATAGTATTACAGTTGTAACCAAAACAGGACTAGTTGCAAACTTAATACAAGATGGAGAGTCTAATATAATTATATCTTTAGGTACATCTAATGCGACAATAACATTAGGAGCTGCAAGTATATCTGGTGATGTAACTAGTGGA
>JAFXEC010000015.1 GCA_017521005.1 Clostridia bacterium
AAAGATATAGAGGATAAAAGACTAGAGCCAGGACTATATAAATCAGATGGTACGTTTGTAAAATGGGATATATTAATTAATGATGGAATAATTAATATTAATAATGGGACACTAAGTTCGAATTACAAAATGGTGCAAGAAACATGGATGGGGATGCCAATGAATGTTTATAAAAATCTTAGTTCGGATGCACTTGATGGTGATTTAGTTGTGCCAAATGGCGAAGATATAACGCTAGCAGAAAATGCATTTAATCAATGTCAAAAACTAAAATCTGTTACATTTGCTGATAATGTTGTGGCTATTAATAAATGGGCATTTGCAAATTGTTCAGCGTTAGTAAGTATTGATCTTGAAAAGAGTACTAGATTAACAACTATCAAATCGCAACTTGTGGCAAACTGCAATGTTTTGGAAATTATTAAATTGCCTTCTAGTATAACTACAATCGAGGAGGGCGCGATTGCATCTTCGAATAGCTTAACGAATTTTGAAATAGGGCATCTATCAAATCTTGCTACAATTGAATATAATGCTATTTCTTGTAAAGTAACAAGACTTGATATTTCGTCTTCTGTTCAAAATATTGAAGCGGGAGCATTCATTTATTGTAATAATCTAGAATCAATCAATGTTGATGCTTCAAACCCTAATTATTGCTCTGTGGATGGTGTGTTATTTACAAAAGATATGAAAACATTGATTTGTTATCCGGCGGGCAAGAGGGATATTGAATATAATGTACCAAGCGAAGTAAATATTATACCGTATGAATCGTTTTATAGAGTGAACAAACTCGAAAAGTTGATTTTACCAAGCAGCATAACAACTATTGAAAATAGAGCTTTCCAATATTCCACAGCACTAAAAGAGGTATCTCTTGAAAATTGTACTAATCTTGTGTCAATTGGCAACTATATATTTAGCGACTGTACATCACTTATAAATGCAAAATTACCTTCAAATTTGACAACAATTCCACTTGGAACATTCAACAATTGTACTGCTCTTGAAACGGTTGCGATTCCCAAAAATGTTAAAACTATTGGTGAAACAGCATTCTATAACTGTAGTGCTATCACAGAAATTAATTGTCCAACAGAGCTAACAAATATTGGAATTAGAGCATTCGCCAATTGTAAAAAATTATCAACGATCATATTTTATGAAAAATTATCAATAATTGAAAAGCAAGCTTTCCAAAATTGTGATTCACTTACAACAATCAATTATACGGGGACATCAAGTCAATGGTCAAGTATTAGTATAGATAATTACAATAGTTATAATGAGGATTTACTTAATGCCAATGTTAATTTTGAATATACAATATAAAAACTAAATACAAACGCACAAAAGGAACAGTTTTAACTGTTCCTTTTTGTTGTTGTGGGTTAGCAATAGATCGTCAGTGCCACCGCAATAGTTAGTATTACTAATCCTGCAATAAACACTGCTTTCATCAGCTTCCACGGGTATTCGCCTTTGTACTTCCGTTCGCTTTCTGTTTCGTTAACTTGAAACATTCTAGACAAAAGTGGGAGCGCTATGCAAAAGCATGCCAAATAATACAGGATTATCTTAAGCGCTAACATTGCAACCTTCCTTTCCTTATAGATTTATTCTAAAAATTTATTAGAATACTAAATTTTTTACTGTTTGTATTATATCATACGATTTGGTAAAAAGTCAAGAAAATGGCTAGATATACGCAAAATATGACATTTTACTTTTCTCTTTTAATGTATATTTTTATTGGTGGTTTTATGGATTATGTTTTAAATATTTTGCCAATGGAAATTATGCAATTGGTTTTAAGGTTAGATAATTTAGATAGTATTACTGAAATAAGATTAAGGGCGGGAAAAAATATATATGTATATTTCGGACTAGAGGAATGTGTTTTGCCATACATTATTTCTAAAATGGATTTAATAAATATATTAAAAAATATATCTTTTAACAGTATATATTCTGTACAACAAGAGATTAATAATGGTTTTGTTACAATAACCGGCGGACATAGAATAGGTGTAGTTGGAGAAATTGTATTAAAGGATGGTGTAGTAACAAATGTTAAAAATATATCTTCTATGAATATACGTATAGCAAAGGAATATATTGGAATTAGTAATGACGTGTTAGATAAAGTTTTAGTTTTAGGTTCAGTATTAAATACAATTATATTATCTCCGCCACTATGCGGCAAAACAACGTTATTACGAGATTTAGCGAGGAATATTAGTAATAGCGGTAAGAATGTATGCATAGTGGATGAAAGAGGAGAAATAGCGCCGATGTATGATTCTAAATGCATTTTAGATGTAGGGAATAGGACAGATGTGATTAGTGGCGGAACAAAAGATATCGGAATAAGAATTGCTGTTAGAAGCATGGCACCAAATGTTGTATGTGTAGATGAAATTGGAACTAAAAAAGATGCAGAAGCACTTAAATATTTAAGTATAAGCGGTGTTAATTTTATAGCGACAATGCATGGTAAAAGTATTAACGATTTGTTGCTTTCGGACATATCTTGTTTACTTAAAGAAGGATATATTTCAAGGGCTATATTGCTATCTAATAAAAATGGAATAGGAACTATTGAAAATGTTTATACTGATTTATCTTCTAATTTTCGACCATAACATATATTTCTTTTATTTCTCTAGTACAAAAATATACATTATTCTTTTTTATAATAATATATATTATCTGTAGATACGGAGGATACATATGTTAATGGTTAGATTGTTTGTTGGTATTACATTAGTTGTTGTATGTGCGCTTGTGGGAGTGTACAAAAGTAGGAAGTTTGAAACAAGAGAACATATATTAAGAGAAGCTATATACCTTTTTAGAGGTTTAGAGAATGAGATTAGATTTTCATTAAATACACTTCCAAATGCAATCGAAATAATTAGACAAAGAATGAATACTCATCTTAAAGATGTATTAGGAAGTATATCTTTGATGCTTATTAAATCTAATATAGATAACAGCGAGATGTCAGGTGAATTAGATAGATTAGATTCGCTTACATCTTATGATAAGCAAATAATACTCACAGGAATAACAAGTCTAGGTTCGAGCGATATTGATGGTGAACAAGGAATTATTAATATGACTATATCCTCTCTTGAAAGTGAACTTGATGAAGCGATTGAAAGCAAAAAGAAAAACTCTAAAATGTATAAAACAGTTGGACTTGCAACTGGTCTTGTAATTGCAATTATATTAATTTAGGAGGAAGTATGAGTATAGATATTTTATTTAAGATAGCGGGTATTGGAATACTTGTTGCGGTATTAAATCAAGTGCTTTCTAAAGCTGGACGCGAAGATCAAGCGATGTTAATTAGCATAACGGGATTAGTGATTGTTCTAATGATGGTGGTAAAAGAAATAAGCGGGCTTTTTGATACAGTAAGAACAACATTCGGATTGTAGGTGGTAATTTGGATATTTTCAAAATATTAGCTTTTACGCTTGTTGCTTTAGTGGTGATTTTAATAGTAGAAAAAACCAATAAAGAAATTGGAATACTACTAGTCTTGGTTGCCAGTATATGTGTGTTTTTAAGTGTGTTTATGAGTGTGAAGGAAATTATAATAGTACTAAAAAAACTAGCGGATGGTGCGGGAATAAATCATGCATATTTGGAATTATTACTTAAGGTTACAGGAATTGCATATTTGGTTGAAATAGTTAAAAATGTGTGCATGGATGCTGGCAATTCTACACTTGCTTCTAAAACAGAACTAGCTGGTAAAGTAAGTATAGCGATTCTTGCTATTCCTTTAATAACCAATGTTGTATCACTAATTGGGAGCGTTATATAAATGATCAAAATACTAAAGAAAATATTTATTCTAACAACTTTACTTTTAGGTATATATACAATATGTATTTGTGTATACGCAAATACAAACGATGCTATTGAAAAAGAAATAGAAAACTACAAACTAAATGACATGGTAAATACTTTAGAACAATATACTGAAGGAATAGATTTGAATACTGTAAAAGAGGATTTGTTAGAAGGTAATGGATTAGACATGCCAAACATATTTAATGCTATTGGTAATGTGCTGTTTAGGGAAATTAAAATAGAATTAAAGACGGCGGTAGAAATATTAATGGTGTTAGTTTTGATAGGTATAATTAAATGCTTAGAATTAGAAGAAGGAAGCCTTAATAAAGTAGTAAACATATTAAGCTTTTTAATTCTTACTTCTATGATATTAAAAAATTATACTAATATATTAACACTTTTTAAGAATACTATTGCAAATATAACTAATATAACAGAAATAATATCTCCTGTGATACTAGGAATACTAATTGCAACCGGTGAAGTTGTAACATCTGGAATAATAGGGCCAGTTATTATGTTTTTAACATCTTTAGTAGGGATTGCTGTAAATTATATTATTATGCCATTACTAAACATTTCTCTGGTTTTTAGAATAATTAGTAGCGTTTCAGATGCGGTGAATTTAGATAAATTAGGTGGTTTTTTAAGTAGTAGCGCAATGTGGATAACGTCAATTGCTTTTACAATAGTTTTAGGTGTATTAGGATTAGAAACGAGTGTTTCTACAAGCGTTGATGAAATAACGGTAAAAACCACTCAAGCTGCAATTTCTAATTTGGTGCCGGTGGTTGGTAAATTTGTATCGGATAGCACGGAAATAGTTATGGGTGCATCGGAAGTAATAGGCAAAGCGATAGGTGTGATTGGAATACTCGTAATATTTATTGTACTGTTACTACCTGCACTTAAGATATTGTTAATTGGTGGAATATATAGTCTTGTAGAGGGAATAAGTGAAACATTAGTTAAGGATAATAAAATAACAGGAATAGTAGGAACATTTGCGAAACAATATAATAAATTAGCGGGTATTATGATTGGAGTAGGAGTAACTTTTGTGATTACCATTGCTATAGCTATAAGTTTGATTGGAAGGGCGGTAGGAAGTTAGAATGAAAGAATATATAACTACGTTGATATACATTTCGGTATTTAGTATTTTGCTAGAATTAGTAATTCCGTCAAGTAAACTTAAAAAATATATTTCAACTATTATATCTTTAGTTGTACTTATTTTGGTGCTTACGCCAGTTATTAATGTAGTAAAGGCCGAAAACATATTAGAGGTTTTAGCTGGAAGAGTAGATGAGATGAATTTTAATATAATAAACAGTTCTAAAGAATATGATGTTAATTTGTATAACAATGAAAATATAAATAGTAGTGTCAAGAATAAAATAGAACAAGATATATATTATAATTGCAAGCAACAAGGTTTTGAGGTGATTATGGTTGATGTTACATTAACTAATGAATATTTAATAACAGATGTGAATATATATGTTAGTAACATATCTAATGTGGATGCAGCAAAACAAATAATTAGATATGTAACCGAAACGTATAACTTAAAGAAAAATTATATAAGTATTATAAAGGCGGAGTAACAAATGATGGATAAATTAAAAGAATTATTAAATAAAGATAAAAAGATGAGCAATCTAGTATTAATTGCAATATTACTCATAATTGTATTAATATCAACAGGATATATCTGGGGTGACGAAGAAAAACAGGTATCAAGTAATAATGTTTTAAGTAATAACGGAAATAATATTCAGTTTAATGATGGGTATGATTTAGAAAAGAAACTATCTAATATAATATCCAAAATTGAAGGCGTAGAGTCTGCAGAGGTTATGATAAGCTATTCTACTACCGAAAGAATAATTCCTGTATATGATGTAAAAGAAGACATTAATACGGTAAAAGAAAATGTTAAAGAAAGCACCAAGACCACTACAGAGAAGACAGTTGCGTATGAATCCAAGGATGGAAGCAAAATTGCTATCGTGGAGAGTAAAGAAACAGCTGCGGCAGTTGGTGCGATTGTTGTTGTTAGTGGAGAGGTATCGGATGATGTAAGTGAAGATATAAAAGAAGCAATATCTTTCGCTACAAGCGTACCAATACATAAAATACAAATATTTATAAATTAAGGAGAATATATGAAATTGTTAAAAAGAAATCAGATGCTAATGTTATCTTTAGCTTTTATGGTTATGATAGCAGGATATATCAATTATAGATATGACCCTAAAAGAGAAGAAAATTTAGGAAGTACTGTAAAGGTGGATAGTAATAAAAATGTAAATGTATATTTAGAAACATTTACGGATAAAGATGAGAGTTTATATAAAGATAAGGAAGATAATGAGAAGAGCTTAGGAACTTTTAAATCGTCAAGAGATAATATGTTGTCTGAACTAGAAAGTACATATAAAGAACTTATTAGCGTAAATGTTAGCAGTAGTGAGATTAAAATATATAATGAAAAATTAGATGAAATAATTAAGAAGAAAAACCTAATAAAAATAGTTGAGGATATGATTAAGTTAAAAGGAATAGAAGAAGTTGTAATAATTCCAAATGATGATTCATACAATGTAATGATAGGTAGTAAAAATGAACTTACAAAATCTCAAATCGCTATGATTGAAAAACTTTTAATGGATGAATTTAATATAAATGCAGAAAAAATAAAAATTATTGTAAAAAGTAGTTGACTTATATTTTTTATATATGCTATAATAAATTGCGTACGAAAAATTAAAAGTCGCCTTAATAGGCAAGTTGTATATAGTTATGTCTGGCGTTATGCCATTTATAGAGGAAACTGACAGTTAGTTGGTATTAAGTAGATAGGTTGAGACAACAACCTTTACGAATTCTTATTTGATATTCTCCCATAGTTAAATAAGAGTGCGTAAAGTTTATATATATATTTCCCATCCCCATCTTACCCCCCTCTCCCGAGGCCTTAGATTAATTTCTAAGGTCTCTACCCTTTTAAAGAGAAAAATAATATAATATGTACATAAAATAAACTGTAAATATATCTTAAAATACAGTTGAAATAAAATATAAAATGATATAGAATAAACTAAACAAGAGGTGGAAAAATGGAAGAATTTTATAAGAAACTAGAGAAAGAGTATGGGATAGATAAAGAATCTTTTAAGAAACTTGCAGTAATAGGCGTTATAGCTCTTATACTTGCAGGTGTTGGTATATTTTGGCTGTTAGATTCTATGAAGGTAAAAACATTACCATATAATGAATTGAAAGCCAAGGTAGAGAACCTTTGGAGTCAAGCAAAATCTAAGGGTGCTACAACAGAAGCAGATTATAGAAAATATATAACAGATAGATTAACAAAAGTAAATTATAGACAATACGAACTTGATGTAACAACTAATGGCGTAGAGGTTATAGATAGAGTAGCAAGCTTAAATAAATATGGCTTCTTTTTTGATGTACCATATCAAATAATAATAACAAATAGTGATGGTATGTATACAAAATATGCAATAATATTCCATGAAGATGGAACGGCTGATACATACATTGCAAACGAAGAATCACAATACTACTTAGTATGTGATGCACTTCAAAACGAAAGGAACTTAAAATATGAAACCCGTTTCGTAAAACTAAATGGGTACGATTTACAATTTTCAGCAGATGGATTTGATATAGTTATAACTAGAGTTCCAGAAGAAGGCGAAGAAATTAACGAAGAAGACATACCAAAGTATTCTGCAACTGTAACATATGATCCTGATCATGGGATATTTAGAGAGTATGTTTATGCTGGCGTTGTAGATGATCTCCAAACTATGGTTGCATTAAGCGCAGCGGACAAATTAACAATAGTACAAGAAACTGGAACTAAAGAATTACAAATAAGAACAGATTGTGATGGACATAGAATTATATACGAAGGTAGCGTATATGCAACTGTTTCAATGGATGGCAAAACGCTTAAGATAGGAACAAATGTATTGCAAATACAAGAAACTCCATACACATATAATGTGGAACAACCAAAATATCCTGGAATGAAGGTTAAATTAGTAAACGGTTCTACTGTAGATAACTTAAAAGCTGGGAAACCAAAAACAGGGGATATAATCTTATATAACGATTATATGTATGTATGCAATAAAAGATTTGAAAAAGACGAATGGGTTGTATTTAATGAAGATGAATCAAAACCACAATGGGGTGTGCAAGTACTAGGAACAGAGTATGAGTTAGTAGCGGATATGGAAGATGAAATATTTGGTGTGCCGGTTACTATGGTTACATATACATATGCGAATTGTACAATGTTAGCAGATGCACCTAAAATATCTACTAATGCAAAAGATATGTCATTTGCATTTAGCTATTGTTCAAACCTTAAATATTCTCCAAGAATCCCTGAAGGCGTAAAAAATATGACTAATACATTTAGTGGATGTAGTGCGATGAAAACAGCATCTGTTTTACCAACTGGAGTAACAACATTAGTTAAAACATTTGAAAAATGTTCGGGATTACTTAGCCCTGTTAAAATTCCGGAAAATGCAGAAGATATAACTTGCATGTACGATGGTTGCAAGATAATGACGGGTAGCCTAAAAATAGATTCCAACAAGATAGAAAAATACGATAGCTGTTTTGGAGGAACGGATGAATTAATAATACTTTCTGGAAAGTGTGAAGAAGAAAAATTAAGATTATATGCAGCTACTTCGGCTGGAAAAAATGTAAAACTTGCTTCAGACCCAGAAGTAGATACTGGTGATGGCTTTACAGAGATTAATCAATAGAAATTTAAATAATCAGAATAGAAATATTCTGGTTATTTTTTTAATACAATTTAATATCAAAAGAATAGCTTAAAACAGTTGCAAAATAAGGTATTCTAATATATAATATGGTGAGTAAAATTATAACTTATAGTATAAATTAAAAGATAAAAAATATAAATAAAAGGGAGGAAAATATTATGCTAAAATTATACAATACATTAACTAGAAGCAAAGATGAGTTTATACCACTAGACAAAGAGACGGTTAAGATGTATTCATGTGGACCTACAGTATATAGCGAAGCTCACGTTGGAAACATGAGAGCATATATATTTATGGACACTCTAAGAAAAACTTTGAAATATAACGGATACAAATTAAATCACGTAATGAATATAACAGATGTTGGACATATGACATCTGATGCTGATGAAGGCGAAGACAAAATGGAAAAAGCAGCAAGAGAAACTAAAAGAAATCCATTAGATATTGCCAAAGAATATACAGATAAGTTTTTAAGAGATATAGATAAATTAAATATAGAAAGACCAGAACATATAACACCAGCTACAGAACATATAAGAGAAATGGAAGCTTATGTTAAGAGAATAATGGATAATGGTTATGCTTATGAAACATCAAAAGGTATCTATTTTGATACTTCTAAACTTCCATCATATGGCGAACTTTCTAGAGTAAACCTAGAAAAACAAATGGCCGGTGCAAGAATTGAAGTGGATGAAGAAAAGAGAAATCCATTAGATTTCGCATTATGGATTAAAGCACCAGAAAATCACATTATGAAATGGGATAGTATTTGGGGAATCTGCTATCCAGGTTGGCATATTGAATGCTGTGCTATGAGCAACAAATACTTGGGCGAGAAATTTGATATCCATACAGGTGGAGTAGACCATATTCCAATTCACCACGAAAACGAAATAGCACAAGCTAAAGGTGCTACAGGTAAGAATCCTGCAAACTATTGGATACACAATGAATTCTTACTTATGGATGGTGGAAAGATGTCTAAGAGTTTAGGCAACTGCTATACAGTAACTACAATTGAAGAAAGAGGTTATGAACCACTTTCATATAGATATCTAAACTTCACATCACATTATAGAAATAAATTAAACTATACATGGGAAGGAATAGATGCAGCTCAAACTTCACTTAACAGACTACGTGAAAACTATAAAGAACATGTAAACGGAACTGGTACTGTAGATGAAACAGAAATAGCAAGATTAGAACAAGAATTCTTAGATGCAATAAATGATGATATGAACATGCCAGCAGCTTTAGCAGTAGTATGGGAAATAGCAAAGAATAACAATCGTTCTAAAGATTATGCTAAACTACTAGATAAATTTGATACAGTATTATCTTTAGGAATTGATAGAGAGCCTTTCAAAAAGGAAGAAACAATTGAAATTAACGATGAAATAGAAGAATTACTTGAAAGAAGAAAACAAGCAAGACTAAATAAAGACTTTAAAACATCTGATGAAATAAGAGATGAATTATTAAGTCTAGGATATAAAGTAATAGACACAAAAGAAGGACAAAAGATAGAAAAAGTTTAAGGAGGAAAAACATGCCTATATTAGATAGAGCTAATAAGGATGAAGTAGAAAAGTACAACAGCTTTGTTAGAAACAGGGAACATACAAGTGCACTTCAAGATTTAAATTGGGGTAAGGTAAAAGAAGGTGAGTGGGAACAGGAGGCCGTTTATTTAGAGCAAAACGGCAACATCACTGCCGCAATGATGATATTAATACGTAAGTTTGCTAAAGGAATTAGCATTATGTATGCACCACGTGGCCCTGTTTGTGACATAGAGGATGTATCAACAGTAAAAAAACTTATAGAAGAAGCAAAACCACTAGCAAAGAAATATAATGCTTTTGTACTTAAAATGGATCCAGAAGCAATATATACAGAAAAACTAGAAGGTATGTATAAAAAATCTGGCTTCAAAGTTAGAAATAAAGATAAACATAAACACGAGTTTATTCAACCAATATATAATATGATAATCCGTATGGGCACTAAAACTGAAGAAGAAATATTTAAAGGTTACAGTGAAAAAACTAGATACAACATACGTGTTGCGGAGAAAAAGGGTGTAACAGTAAGATGGTCTAGAGATCCTAAAGATATTGAAATTTTCCACGAGTTATCTGAAATAACTGCAACAAGAGATAAAATATCTTTAAGAAGCAAGGAATATTATATGCGTATGCTTGAAGCATATGATGAGGAGCACTTAAGAATATATGTAGCAGAACATGAGGGCGAACCTCTATCTGCAGCTATAGCATTAAACTATGGTGGTAAGTTATTCTACATTTATGGAGCAAGCTCAAATGAAAAACGTAATCTAATGCCAAACTATCTAATGCAACAAACAATGATTAGATGGGCTTTAGAAACGGGTTGTACAGAATATGACTTTGGTGGCGTTTTTGAGATGGACAAGTCTAATGGATTATATAGATTCAAAGAAGGTTTCTGCCATCAAGAAGGTGTTACAAAGTTTATTGGTGAAATAGATCATGTATACAAGAAAAGTGTATATTTTGCTTTTGTACATCTTTTACCAATATACAAGAAGCTTAGAGGATTACTTAAAAAGAGAAATAAATAACAATAATTAAATAAAAAATAACAAAGAAGGAGGTAAATACATATGGTACATCAAATGAGATTACAAGATTCACCTTTTAACAGTATTAAAGCTGGAACAAAGGATATAGAAATGAGACTATATGATGAAAAAAGAAGAGCAATAAAGCCAGGAGATATAATTGAATTTACTAATATAGTAACTGACGAAAAGATATCCGCAGAAGTATATGCATTACATATTTTTGCAACATTTAAAGATATGTATTTAGCTTTTGATAAAACAAGACTAGGATATGCTGAAAGCGAAATTGCACATCCAACAGATATGGCTAAGTTTTATCCTGAAGAAGAAATTAAAGAATTTAATGTAGTTGGAATTGAGATAAGATTAATTAAATAACAATAAACAAATGTAAGATAAGAGGAATATAAATGGTACTAATAGGAAAGGTTTCGCAAATTATATATAAAAATGAAAGCAATGGATATACTGTCTTTTTGATGAAATCAGAAGGGGAGTATGTTACTGCTGTAGGTGAAACTGGTGCCATTGAACCTGGTGACGAATATGAACTAGATGGAGAATTTACTTATCATAAATCTTATGGAGAACAATTTGCATTTAAGACAATTACTAAAGTATTACCAAGTGATGCTACTGCTTTAATAGAATATATAGCTAAAAGTGGTATAAAAGGAATTGGTAAGAAGACGGCAGAAAAGGTAATAAAAATATATGGTGATGATGCTTTAGAAGTTATTAGATACAAGCCAGATTTATTAATGGATATTAAAGGATTTAATGATGAAAAAGCGTATGCCTTAAGCGAATATATAAATGATGAATGGGAAAGGTTTAACTTAACATCATTCTTAAGTAAACACGGCATTGGAATTAATATGGCTATGAAAATATATGATGCTTTAGGGATTAATGCAGTAAACATTATAAAAGAAAATCCATATGCATTAATGGATTTTGTAGCTAATCTAGATTTCAAAACTACTGATGCGCTTGCAACAAGTTTAAATATAGATGCTACACATCCAGACAGGGTAAAAGCTGGGATTATATATATTCTTACTTGGTATATTCGCGAAGGACATACTAATATAGAAAAGGACTTGCTTTTAGACAATGCAGAAAGACTACTTGGTGTATCGTCTGTACATATAGAAGCAGCTTTAGAAAATCTAAAACACAAAGATAAAGTTGTAATAGAACCTAGAGATGAAAAAGAATATGTGTATAGAAAAAGCATGTATATAGCAGAGCTTAACATTGCTAGAAAAATAATCGAACTTACAAAGAAACCAACGCTTAATATTAAATTAGATAAAGATATAGAAAAGGTGTCTGAAGCACAAAGTATTGTACTTTCAGATACACAAAAAGAAGCTGTAAAGACAGCAATAAAGAATAATATTTCTGTAATAACAGGAGGACCTGGTACAGGTAAGACTACAATAATTAAGTGTGTTATAGACATACTTAAAAAACGTGGACAAGACTATGTACTTGCAGCACCAACTGGAAGGGCAGCTAAGCGTATAACAGAAACAACAAGGGAAGAAGCCAAAACATTACATAGACTTCTAGAAATAACAAAGATAGAAGATACAGATATAGATACATTTGTTAATTTCCCTGTATCTGTAATAGATAAGGATGTATTAATTATAGATGAAGCGTCTATGATAGATACAATACTTATGAACAATGTAATGAAAGCTTTATCTGATCATACAAAACTAATAATAGTTGGAGATAGTGATCAATTACCATCTGTAGGTGCGGGTAATGTGCTTAAAGATATAATTAATTCAAATGTAGTAAACACAGTTTGTTTAACAGAAATATATAGACAAAGTGCAAAGAGCGATATAATAATGGGTGCGCATAGTGTTAAAGCAGGTGAACACATTAGTTTTAAATCTAAAGCCACAGATTTATATTATATCGAAACAAACAGCGTAGAAGAAACTAAAAAGGAATTAGAGAGCCTTTTAACTCACAGAATAAAGAATTTCTTTGGTGAGGATTTGGCCTTAAATACGCAGGTTATAACGCCAATAAAGAAGACTGAAATAGGTACACATGAACTTAATAAATTAATTCAAGGAATAACACTAAATCCTAATGATGAAATGCGTCATAGAAAAGTTGGAGATAGAGTATTCTATGAAAATGATAAAGTAATGCAAGTAAAAAACAATTATGATATTAATTGGGACTTAGAAGGTGTACAAGGTACAGGTATATACAATGGAGACATTGGATATATAGAAACAATAAATGCAAAAGATGAATATTTAATAGTAGACTTTGACGGAAAGAAAACAAGATATGACTTTGATGAACTTGACCAGTTAGAACATGCTTACGCGGTAACAGTACATAAGAGTCAAGGAAGCGAATTTGATGCTGTTATAATTCCGTTATATGTATGTTTTGAAAAACTATTTAACCGTAATTTGATATATACAGCTATGACTAGAGCGAAAAGACTTTTAATATTTATTGGAAGGCGCTCTGTTATAGATTATATGATAGATAATACTAATGAAAAGGCTAGAACAACTGGCTTAAAATACAAAATCGAGATTTTAATGTAGTAGGGGGGTATTTATGAAAGAGTTAGTAGAAAGTATTGAAAATTATATAAGAAAGCCATATACAGATTACGCTGTTATGATAAATGGTGAATGGGGTAGTGGTAAAACACACTTTTGGAATAATAAGTTAAGACAAAGAATAGAAAATATAGCAAATGCTGAAGGAAAGAGATATAAAACTATATATATTTCATTATATGGTATTAATAGTATTGAGGAAATAAGTAAAAAGATATTCTTAGAAACAAACCCAATGATATCTAAATCACTTAAAAAGTTTGTAGATGATTCAGACGGAAATGTAATACCAGAATATGTTAAAACAGGTATAGACATAGCTAACCTTTATGGTGCTATGCACACAAATACTCAAATGGACTTTTCTAAGGCGTTTTCAACAGACGATAAGGTTTTATGTTTTGACGATCTTGAAAGAGCAAATATAGACATTATAGATATATTAGGATATATAAATAACTTTGTTGAACATGATGGAATTAAAACAATCCTTATTTGTAATGAAAAAGAACTTGCCACTAAGTTTAAGAATAATAATATAGAAATGAAAACATTAATAGCAACTATGCTTCTAAAGGAAGAAGGAGCTATTAACGATGAAGATAAATTAGAACCATTTGTAAACAAACTAGATTCTAAGATAAAAAGCATTTTTGATAGAACAAATGCCTATGAAAGAATTAAAGAAAAATTAATAGGTGAATGTTTTGAATATATGCCAGAATATACATATATATTAAATGGTATGATAATGAAGTATGAATACGATTTATCTTTATCTAAATTCTTAAAAGAAGAAATTTCTACAATAATAGCTACATTTAATAAGACAAATACAAAGAACCTAAGAGTATTAAAACATGCATTAAATGATTTTGAAAGAATATTCTCGGCAGTAAAGGATGCATATCCAGAAACTCCAAGAGAAACTTTAAGAACATTATTAATGTTCACTATAGCAGTTTCTTTTGAAATAAAAGTTGGTAGTGAAGTAAAACAAATATTCTCGGATGTAGAGTCTAATGAAGAATATCAATCATACATTTATACATCAAGTTTGATGAATGATCAAAAAGGATATTATCTTCGTGAATTCGATACAAGATATTTCTTAAATTCAAAAGAAGAATATAGATTCTTCAAGTTTGTAGAAGTATATGTAAGAAAAAGAATATTTGATGAAAAAGTATTTGGTGCTAATATGAAGGAAATGTTAAATCAAAAAGCAGATAAACGCTCTGATCCAAACTATATGAAGCTACTTACAGGTGCATATTGGAAACTATCCGATTTTGATTTTAGCATACTAAGAGAACAAGTATTATATGATATTAAAGAGGGGAACGTTCCATCTAAAGACTACGTTAAAGTATTTGCAGTATATAAATACCTAAATGACATGCAAATAATAACAGTAGATATGAGTGATGTAAAATCTAAGTTTACTACAGGATATAAATTAGCGCTAACAAATGAAGCTAGATACAAAATAGATTTAGATTCTGTAAATGTAGATGTAGATGCAGAAGATGCATTAGTACAAGAATTTGCTGAAGAATGTAGAAAAGCAAAGGATGTAATATATGATGAATGTATTCGTGAAAAGGTAGGATATCTATTCAAGAATCTTGTAGATAACATAGACGAATTCTATAAGCAAATGATAGGACCATATTCAACAATACCTGTATTTGCAAAATATGAAATGTCTGTGCTTTATGATAGACTAAGAGATGTTAAGAATAATGACCTATACAATATAGTAAGTATTATGAGCACAAGATATGATGACAAAGAAGAGCTTCTAAAACAAGATAAAGCAAATCTTAAGAAATTAACTGAAATAATAGATGAGAAAGCAGATACATTTGGAAGCACTATTAAGAGAGCATTAATTAAAAATTTAAGCGCGGAAATTAAAAAAGTATTAAAGAGATTAGAAGAATAATAAGTTCAAAATAAGGAGGTGGGTAGAAATATTCACTTCTTTTGTTATATATATACTTGAATAAAAATAAGAAATGTAATAATATATTTGTGTAGGGAAAAGAGGTAAACAAATGAGAAATAAAAAAGGAATAAGTTTGATTGTTTTAGTAATAACAATTATAGTTATGGTAATACTAGCAGCAAGCGTAGTAATTACACTATCTAATACGGGAATAATAGATAGAGCTAATCATGCAGTGCAATTAACAGACGAAAAACAAGTGCAAGATTTAGCAGCTATGTTATGGGCTGAAACCTATCTAGATCCATCAAAAAAAGATGATATAGAGAATGTTGTAAAACAAGAATTGGCAGAACAAGGCATAACTGAAGATAAGTGGAATATAGAAATTTCAAACACTGGAATTACTATAACTGCCAAAGGAAATGAAACGGATGACAATCAAGGAAATGATTCGGAAGGTGATTCTGAAAGCAGTTCCGGAAGTGATTCAGGAAATAATATTGTAGTAAATGTTACTAGTTCTACATTAAGTGAGGATTATTTCGAGTTAGAAAGTTATGATCCTGAAACAATAACTTTCACAATTACCACTCAGTTAGAAAAATCTGTAGAAAATGAAAAGGTTAAATTAAAATATAGTTTCTATGATTTGTCGTCATCAGGAGAATATACACATTTGTCAGATGAAGATGTTGAAATAGAAACTACGGATAAGACCATAGCTACTGAAAAAAGTTTAATTGTACAAGAGGAACAAAATATAAGAGTATGTTTACAAGTATTAGATATGTCTAATAGAGAATTGGCAACATATAATATAGATACATATAAATTATCAAATGGTGCGACATATAGCTTAAGCACATATGCAATTTGTGTACCTGCAGGAACACTAATTCTTGTAGAAGTAGAAGAAGAGGATGAAAACGGTAATAAGAAAAAGAGAAGAAAACAAAAGAAAATCGAAGATTTAACATATGATGATAATATAGTGGTATGGGATTTTGATAATGGATGTTTCTCAACAGCTAAGCCAATTTGGTTGAAGAAAACAGAATTTGCTGATGAATATAATGAATTAACATTTAGCAATGGTTCAGTTCTTAGAACTATAAGAGAGCACAGAATATTTAATAAAGAATTAGGTAAGTTTACATATCCAATGGGAGAAGAAACAAATATTGGAACAACAACATTTACAGCAGATGGAGAAGAAGTTAAGCTTGTAAATAGAAGAGTAGTAGATGAAAAAATAGACTATTACAATGTTATAACAAATTATCATATAAATGCTTTCGCAGATGGTATATTAACATCATGTAGATTAAGTAATTTATATGATATTAAAGATATGAAATATGTAAAAGATGATAGAGAGATAGTTGGAATAGATAAATTTAAAGATATTCCAGAGGAATATTATTATGGTTTAAGATTAGGCGAACAAAGAAGAGATGTTAATAACAAAGGAGACTTTAGTGATCTTAAATCTTGGACAGAATATGTAAATAGACTTATCAGTAAAAAGAAATAGTATGATATAGAAGGGGTACATGTGTAAAATATGTACTTCTTTTTATATAACTATTGAACAATGTTCAAATATATAATAATATAGTTGTATATACAAAGAGGTAAACATATGAAAAACAAGCAAGGAATAAGTTTAATAGTTTTAAGTATAACAATACTTGTAATGGCAATACTTGCAGCAACAGCAATAATTGCACTAGAAGATAGTGGAATAATAAAAAGAAGTAAAGATACTGTAACTGGTAATAATTATGCGGATGAAATGACCAGATTAATTGTAATAAAAAACGGAATACTTACAGATAATTTGGGCGAAATAACAGTCGAAGAATATATTACAGAATTAACTAACAAAGGCCTAATAGAAACAGGAAGAACAAACAACGCAGATGGAAGTATAACGGTAACCACAAAAACTGGCTTTGAAGTAATAATATCTCAAAACGGAACGAGTGATTTAACTTTAGAAATAGAAGGATACACACCTCCAACTGTTGCAAATGGCGGTAATAATAGTGGAAATGCTGGAAGCAATGGAGACGGCAATGTTGCAAATGGTCTTCCGGGAGAGGGCGAAAAAGTGCTAGACGGATTTAAAATAGCTATGGATGAGTATTTTTGGGGTGAGACAGTTCAAATAGAAGATTCGGATAAGTATAATGCGGCAAATCCAATGCAACCTATATATGACAGCATGCAAACTTTCGAGTATGATGCAAATATGACATGGAGGCAATGGGTGAATTCATCATATAACACATATGGATATAAAATATTGGTTGCTGATGGAGCATCGGGAGGATATTCAGGAGAATCTATAGTAACAAGTGATTCGAGGAGTACGCTAGGATGTCAAGTACAAATTTCTAGTTTAGTTATATATTATAATGATGCTGCTTGTACACAATTAGCTACGGACGAGGAATATATAGTATATCACGGAAAGATATGTACCGCGCAAATTGGACTATTTGATTTAGACACAAAAATTGAAGATACTCTTAATTCAATGGTTGTAACTGTAACACCATTTTATAATATATATGAAAAAAGATTGCCTTTTTTTGTATTCGGATATTATGAGGATTAATATATGTAAAATAAACACTAGTTTTGTCAAATGGTGACATAATATTTGCATTTTGTAATACATTGTGGTATAATACATAAGTTGTTAAAATAAAATTTATAGAAAGGGGCCTAACTATGACCACATGTGTTGCTAACCAGTTGGAAGCAAAAAGAGAAACAGTAGTGTTCCGCAATATGGTGGATGCACGCTTAGTAAAGTATGACGAAATTCATGAATTGCAAGATGGTTACTTCAAAGTCTTAAAAAAAGGATCGTGGGGCGTAATCACGGAGAGTGGCGAAGAAGTATTTCCTTGTTCTGCATCTACAATTTATTATGTAGAAAACGGCAGAGTTATTTGCGGCATGGATGATGACGTCTACTCAATTGAGCTTAAGAAAGCTAAAAAGGATTTGGAAGGATAACCAAATCCTTTTCCTTTTTATGTATATTTTTGTATTTATGAAAAATAATATATGTAATGTTATTTTAATATATATAAGGAGGAAAAATGAAATCTACAGGAATGATAAGAAAGATAGATGACTTGGGTAGAATAGTAATACCTAAAGAAATACGTAAAACATTAAAGATAAGAGAAGGTGACTCGTTAGAAATATATATAGAAGGGGATAGAATACTGCTTAATAGATATGCACCTTTAGGTGATTTTATAGAGGATATAGTTGCACTAAGCGAAAGCGTTTCTAATAATACCGATTCTAATATTTGTATTACAGATACTAAACAAGTAGTAATTGCTACTGGATATTTAGAAAAAGAATATTTATATAAAGATATAAGTAAAGAGTTATTAGAAAAAATGGATGAAAGAATTTTATGGCAGAACAAAGGTGGAAATAAGATTAAAATTATAGAAAACGAAAATTTATCTAAAGATGTTAATCAAGTTATTATGCCAATAATATATGAAGGAAGTGTACTAGGAGCAGTTATACTTTTAACAAATGATGTAAATAAAAAAATAACTGAAACAGAATTAAAGTTAGTAAAAGTTATAGCAGATTACTTGGCAAGTAGAATGTAGTATTAACAAAGAAAAACATAAGTAAAAAGAAGTGAAAACGATATATAGTTTTCACTTCTTTTTTGTTAGTATATATTATAAATTACCAGCTTTTTCAGCATATTTTTTAAGTTTATTATATACATGGTAAGATATTGTATTCTTTTCGAAGCCTTCGCCTTCAACATATGTTCCATATTTAACACCTGTAAGTATTTCTATACCTTCATCTATTGTAGAGATAGGATAGATGTGGAACATTCCTTTTTCAACAGCATCAATTATTTCTGCATTTAACATTAAGTTCTTAACGTTGTGATGAGGAATAATAACACCTTGAGTTCCTGTAAGCCCTTGCATTTTACAAACTTCATAGAAACCTTCAATCTTTTCTGTAACACCACCAATAGGTTGTATTTCACCTTTTTGGTTAACTGATCCAGTAACTGCTAGACCTTGTCTAATTGGTACACCAGATAGTGAAGAAAGGATTGCGTATAGCTCTGTAGAAGAAGCACTGTCTCCGTCAACTCCATTGTATAATTGTTCAAAACATATACTTGCATTAAAGCATAGTGGGAAGTCTTGAGCAAACTTTTCACCAATATATGCTGAAAGGATAAATACACCTTTAGAGTGAGAGTTACCACTCATTGAAACTTCACGTTCTATGTTTACTATACCACTCTTGCCAAGGTAAGTATTAGCTGTTATTCTAACAGGTTTACCAAATGGGTAACCACCAGAATTTAGAATAGTAAGACCATTAATTTGTCCAACAGCTTCACCTGAAGTAGAGATTATAGTAGCACCGTCATAAATCATACGTTTAAGTGTATCATCAAGTTTTCCGTATCTCTTTCTTTTATTTAATGTAGCAGTTATAACATCTTGTGGTTCAACTGCTTTTCTTTCAGCAAGTTTAGCAACGTGTGCAGATTCTATTATTATATCTGTTAAATCTGTTTGCATTGCAGTAAGTTTTGTTTTATCTCCAGCACATCTAGAACTGTATTCTATAATTGCTTTAACAGCTTCGCTCTTAAATGGAAGTAAGCTTTCTTTTTTAACAACATAAGCAACATATTCAATAGTTCTTCTTATAGTATCTGTATTTTTATCTATAGAATCATCAAAGTCTGCTTTCATCTTAAATAGTATTTTGAAATCTGAATCAACAGTACATAGTTGTTGATATATTTGTTCAGTACCAAATAATACTATTTGAGTTTTAATTGGAATAGCTTTTGGTTTAAGAGCAATCATGTGAGATGGAGTAGCCATATCACGAGACATATCTATACTTAATTCTTCATTTCTAATTACTCTTTTGAAAGCTTCCCAAACAGACATGTTAGTCATAATATCACGAGCGTTAACTAAAAGATAACCACCATTTGCTTTATAGAAAGCACCAGCTTTAAGAAGAGTGTGATCAGTTCTTGTAGAACCCATAACGCTTTCATATTCTAATTTGCCAAATATATCTGTATATGTTGGGTTAGAACACATAACAACTGGAGCGTGAGTTAACATTTCGTTGTTTACTATTACATTAACTTTATATTTATGCCATGGTTTTGTTTGATGTCTCATAGCAGGTGGCATAGTATCTTCTTTTGGATCTTCCTTAAATTGTTCAGCATGTTTAACTATATCTTCTTGTACAGCATATAGGTAATTTTGTATTTTTAGATTGCCTTTGTATTTAATCTTAAGATCGTTAATATTTTTAGAAACGATGTAAGAGATCATATTAGACTGCCATGCATTAACCTTTTCATAACATTCTTTTTCAAGGGCATCTAGTTGTTTCATTATACCCATAGTTTCTTGTTGTATTTTAGGAGATTTAGTTTTGTATTTTTGTTTTGTTTCTTCATCTAATTTGTTAAATTCTTCTTCGTTTAATACTTTACCTTCGTGAATAGGAGAGAAGTATATACCGTCAGTTGCTGTTTTAATCTTAAATCCTTGAGCTGTTGTATATTCATCGAATTTTTTAAGAATAGCATTTTTCTTTTCTTGATATTTTTGCATTAAAAGTTTTTTCTCTTTTTCATAGTTTTCAGATTTGAAAACCTTACCAAGATTTTCGCGTATAGCAACCATAAAGCGGTGCATATCTTCTTTAAGTTCACGTCCGGCACCAGGTGCTAAGAATATTGCTATTGGTTCATTTGGATTTTCGAAATTGTGTACGTAACAAAGATCATCTGGAACGGGTTTTGTTTTAGCTAGTTTGTTTACAACAGATAAAACATATGGCATTTTTCCCATACCAACTTGTCCACAAACAAATAGATTGAACCCTTTTTGAGGCATTTGTAAAGCGGTTTCAACTGTTTCAAGAGCTCTTGTTTGACCAATAATTCCGTTATATGCAGAAATATCATCTGTTGTCTTGAAGTTAAATTGAGAACCGTTTAGTTTAGAAACTAAATCTGTAGATTTTAATTCTTTAAATTTTCTCATATGTACTCCTTAAATATTTTGCTTCATTTGTAACTACGTTCATATATATACCTAAACTATATAACAAACAATAAAAAATAGCAACTGTTTTAAGAAATAAAAGTATAGAAAAAAGAATAAAAATATATACAAAAATTATTGAAAAATATTTAAATATATAATAATATATTTGTGTAGATTAATTAAACAAAGGAGGAATGAGAAAGATGCAAAAGAAACAAGGTATATCCTTAATAGTTTTAGTCATTACAATAATAGTAATGATAATCTTAGCAGCATCTGTAGTAATTACACTAAGTAATACTGGTGTAATAGATAGAGCAAGTCAAGCAGTAGATTTAACAAATGAGTCTCAAGTACAAGATTTAGCTGCATTAACATGGGCAGATGCCTATATGGACAATCTAAGAGGTCAAAACCTAATAGATGAAGTAACAACAAAATTAGCAGAACAAGGAGTAACAACAGATGACTGGAATATAACAGTAACAGATACAGGAGTAAGTGTTACAAATAAAAACTCTGCATCAGGTACTGGTTTAGGTTCGCTAATAACAGCAGATAATTATGGAGACACAGTAGATTATACTGTAACAGTAAATGGAACTACATATGATGATTGGCAAATATATTATCATAATAGCGACTATGTATATCTAATAGCAGCAGAATCAATAGGAGGTACAACATTAGACAATGGAACAACAGTAGCAAGCCTAACGACAGATGAATTAGCGTTATACGAAAAATTCAGAGTAGGAGATGCAGATAAGTATACATTAGTAGATACAGTAAGTGGAAATACAGCATATAATTCGAAAGCAGTAGCACAATTAATAAAAGACTATGCAAACTTTGCAAATACAGAGGCATATGGAACAAATGTAGTTGGAGCAATAGGAGGACCTACAATAGAATTACTAGCAGCAGGATGGAATGCAACAGGAAAAACACCAACAATGGCACTAACAACAGACACATATGGCTATAAAATAAACAATGCCACTTATGTATCAATAACAAGTGATGGATTATATGTACCGTCAAATTACTATTACTGGTTGGCGTCTCCGTCTGCTAACTACTATGACATTGTTTTGGATGTGGGCTCTGGCCGTGTGGGCAGCGGCTCCTATGACGGTTCTGGCGACGTTCGTCCCGTAGTTTGTCTAAAATCTAGTATCCCTGCCACAGTGGGAACAGGAGATTATGATTTTAGTTTAACAAAATAACGAAGGTACAAAATTAAAG
This sequence comes from Clostridia bacterium, assembly GCA_017521005.1. Lineage (GTDB taxonomy): Bacteria > Bacillota > Clostridia > TANB77 > CAG-465 > UMGS1649. The sequence goes on from JAFXEC010000015.1 coordinate 23,259, forward strand.
TGCGCAAGTGGTGGGAGAATCCGCCTGCGTAAGCGCACGAAATTTGCAAGTGCATTATGTTACATAATGCAATATTTTGTATAAAATGTGAGAAAAGGACTTATTAAATTAAGTCCTTTTTCATTATATTTGCATCTTCTAAATTATCATAATATTTAGCTCTAGTAGATATTTTACTATAGTTTAATTTTGTATATAGGTTAATAGCAGGTATGTTTGAAGTGCGAACTTCAAGGAATATGCTTTCTATTTGTTTTTCTTGTAAGTGCTGTTCTAGTGCTTTTAGTAGAGAAGAAGCAATACCTTGTTTTAGGTAATCTTTATCTGTTGCTACTGCGGTTATATCTGCGTGTTCTACTAATAGTTCACATCCTATATATCCAACTACTTTGTTTGTAGTATTGTCTATTGCCACAAGATAATATGTGTTTTCATTTTCTAAATCTTTTTTTATTGAATCATATGAAAGATTTCTATGTTCTAATGTTTTTTCTATCGCTTCAATTTGATTTAGGTGAGAAACATCAGCTTTTGTTATAGATATGTTGTTCATTATTTTTCACCATCACGAGTTCTTTCAGCTTCGCTATTTCTAAAATACATTGCATCTAATGTTTCGTATGTATATGTATTTTTATCTGTTACATCTTCCTTAAATATATTTCTTAAATCTAGAGTAGAAGATACAACTTCTGTACCTGTTATTTGCTCTGTAAATGGATTTTCAAGCATTTCTTTGTTGTCTGTAACAACTAATATGTCTGCTATTTCTTTTTCTTTTAGAAGGCTTATTAGAGCTTCGTATGGAAGGTTACCAGATATGCTTGTTTCTTTTAATTCTTTATTATCTTTAACTTCAAATAGTTCATAATATACTCTAGTGTTTTTTGCATCTAGTGTAGATAAGATATATTTGTGATCTGTATCTAAATGGTTTAACGCCATAAGCTTTAAACTAGTAACACCAAGTATTTTTTTATTTAATACTTTAGCTAACGCTTTAACAGTAGCTATACCAATTCTAACACCTGTAAAAGAACCAGGCCCTAGAGTGCATGCTAATAAATCCATATCTTTAACTTTTACATTGTTTTCATTAAGTACATCATCTACTAAAGGTAGAAGCTTTTCTGAATGAGTTATTTCATTATCTATTTCTTTAACGTAAGTAGTATCATTTAACATTAATGCTACTGCAGCTTTTTTAGTTGTGCTGTCTATTGCTAATATATTCATTAGTTATTTCCTCCGTGTATTTCTATTGTTCTTTCATTGTCTTCATATTCGTTATTTCTAGTTATTGTTATATATATTGTGCTAGTAGGTAATATATCTTTAATTATTTCGCCCCATTCAATAATACATAAACCAGAGTGGAAGTAGTCTGTTCCTATTGTGTTTTCAAAATCTTCACCATCTGTTAAACGATATGTATCAAAATGGAATATTTTATTTACCTTATCTAAATTCTCTTTTGGAGTATATTCATTAACTATGGTAAAGGTAGGAGAAGATACATCGTTTTCTATTCCAAAGTACCTTGCAACTCCACGCATAAATCTTGTTTTACCAGTTCCTAAATCTCCAGTTAAAACTATTATACTGTTATTATCTAATTTTTTTGCAAAGTCATATGCAAAATTTTCTGTTTCTTTTTCTGAATGTGTTGTTATTTTCATTGTTTTCACCAAAAATATTATACTATTTATATATTAAAAATACAATGTAAATAGGGAATTTAAGGGAAAAATGTATCTAAAAAGTGCATAAAAAGAAGAAAAATGGTAAAAAATTTTTAGAAAAATATCTGGTATACATAAAATATAAAGGAAAGAAGCTTTAATATGCTAAAATGCGCATAAATAAAGGGTTTTAAGATATTATATTAATAATATTTCATCAATGTTTAATAATTATGGAAACTTAATATGTAATGTGAGAATTTTGAAATAAAAAAGTTTCTAAAAAGTGTTGACTTTTAGCCATTCATGAAGTATAACATAGTTGTAATCTTATTACAGGAGGTAAGAAATATGAATAAAGGTGAACTTATTGCAAAAATCGCTGAAGAAAGCAAATTAACTAAAAAAGCTGCTGAAGCTGCTTTAGACGCTTTCGTATCATCAGTAGAAGGTGCTCTTAAAAAAGGAGAAAAAGTTCAATTAGTTGGATTTGGTACTTTTGAAGTTAGACAAAGAGCTGCAAGAAAAGGAAGAAATCCTCAAACTAAAGCAGAAATAAAAATACCTGCTTCTAAAGCTCCAGTATTCAAAGCTGGTAAAGCTTTAAAAGAAACTGTTAACAAATAATAATTAATACAGTATCTTAAAGAACCCACTTGTTGGGTTCTTTCTTTTTGTTGTAAAATCTACCTTTTTGTGATATAATTCTTGTCGTTAGAAAAACAAATCACATTACTAATGTAAGGAGAATTAGCATGAAGAGTTTCGTAGAAGGTTATTTAGAAAGTCTCTATTCTACACTTAAGCCGGAGTATATTTCTTGGCTTAAGGAGTATGTAAAGGAGCACAAGTTTTTTACAGACAATCCCAATGCCACGGAAAACAGTGCAGCATCAGAGGAAGATCAGGAAAGAATATATAAAATTTCTAAGTTCTTTTATCTTGTTCACCAGTACTGTGAGAAACATGGGATTGAGGTTGAAGGAAGTGAGAACGGTTTTGTAAGACTCATGGTAGTTATCAACTTGGATAATGATACTACTATTGAGGTGATTACCTGGATTGGCCAAGGAGCAGAAACACAAGTAACACTTGTGGGGGCAGGTTCTGGTAAAATTAATCTTGAGGATGTCCTTAAGGATAACAAGATGTAACCGTAAAGAATGAGTATAAGTTTATCTTATGCTCATTCTTTTTTTATCCCTAAATTCGTTGAAAAATCACACTTTTGTGGTATAATATGTAACATAGAATAAAATAATATATGTGAGGTGGAATATGGTTAAGTACAAAAAAGAAAATTCATATGAAAAACTAAATAAATTCGAGCAAGAAGAAATGTACAAATATGCAGATGAATATATTAAATTTCTAAACGCAGCTAAAACAGAATATAAATGTGTGGATGTTATAAAGTCTGAATTAGAAGGTGCTGGGTTTAAGGATATTTCTTGCTTTAAAGTATTAGTTCCAGGAGACAAAATATATTATATAAATAAAGATAGAAGTATATATGCAGCAATAATTGGAGAGAGCGCAGAAACATTAGGTGTAAATATAATTGGATCACATATAGATAGTCCAAGATTAGATACTAAGCCAATGCCTTTATTTGAAAAGCATGGTATGGCATTAATGAAAACACAATATTATGGTGGAATAAAGAAGTACCAATGGTTAAGTATACCTCTTGCAATGTATGGTGTTGTATATAACGAATCTGGCGAAAAAATAGATGTTGTGTTAGGTGAACCAAATGATGACTTTACATTTGTAATTACTGATCTATTACCACATCTTGGTCGTGAAGAATCTGAAAAGAAAGCATCAGAATTTATTGACCCAGAAAACTTAAATGTTTTAGTTGGTTCAATTCCAGATTTAGATGAAAAAGAGGATAAGGTTAAATCTAAAATACTTAAGGCATTAAATAAAAAATACGGTATTACTGAAATAGATTTTGCAAGAAGTGATATTCGCTTTGTACCAGCATTTGACGCTAAATATATTGGTATAGACAAAGGCATGATAGCAGGCTATGGCCAAGATGATAGAGTTTGTGCTTATGCAACTATTACAGCTATGTTAAATCTAATTGAAGAAGGAAAAACATTAAATAAAACAGCTATAGCTTTAATAGTAGATAAAGAAGAAATTGGTAGCGAAGGAAATACTTCAATGAATTCTTGGGGCTTTGAACTATTTATGACTAAGCTTTTAAGACTTAGAGGAAAAGAATCAAGAGAAGACTTGTTACAAACATTAGATAATTCATATATGTTATCTGCAGACGTATCTGCAGCGGTAGATCCAATGCATGACCATTTAAGCGATATACAAAATGGTAATATAGCAGGATGCGGAATATCTATAGAAAAATATACTGGTAGCGGTGGTAAATATTCTGCAAATGATGCATCAGCAAAGTATATGTCTTATGTAACGAACTTATTTGAAAGAAATAATGTTAATTACCAATTAGGAACATTGGGTAAAATTGGTAAAGGTGGTGGCGGTACTATTGCATACATCCTTGCAGCAAAAGGTGTAGAAGTAGTAGACTGCGGCACAGCACTTTTATCTATGCATTCTCCTTATGAAGTAGCATCTGTAATAGATGTGTATATGACATACAAAGCATACAAGGCATTCTTTAAGGGATAATAAATAAGGGGGATATATGAAAAATGTATTTAGGAATACCGATTATATATTACTAGGACTTGTAATAGTCCTGGTAGTAATTGGAGTAATCGGAATATATAGTGCAGGGATGAATAGTACAAGCTCTAGCGATGAGTGGGTAAAACAAATAGTATGGGTAGGTATATCTTTAGCAGTTATGTTTGCTGCATGGATGTTAGATTACCATTTAACAGGAAGTATAGGAATAGTAGCCTATCCAATATTTTTAGTAGCCCTGGTTGTAGTACTCTTTATGCCAGAGATTAACGGAGCATCCAGCTGGTTTAATCTTGGCGGCTTTTTACTTCAACCATCTGAGTTTATGAAAATAGCATATATTTTAGCTGTAGCAAAATATATGGAATATATGGGTAAAGGTAAAGCGGCAGTTAACAAATGGCAAAACATATTAGTAATAGGAGCTATGTTTGCGATTCCTGTAATACTAATAATGTTACAACCAGACTTAGGTACAGCTATAGTTTTTGCTAGTATAACATTCTTTATGATGTTTAAATCTGGCTTAAGCTATAAATATGTTATAGCATTAATATTACTTGTAATAATACTTGTACCAATTGTATATTTCTTTGTGTTAAATGATTACCAACAACAAAGAATACTAGTGTTCTTAGATCCAGAAAGAGAACCACTAGGTGCAGGATATAACGCAATACAATCTAAGATAGCAGTTGGCTCTGGAATGTTATTTGGGACAGGCTTAGGTAAAGGAACACAAACACAATGGGGATATTTGCCGGTTAAATCTTCAGACTTTATATACTCAGTAATATCTGAAGAATTTGGATTTGTTGCATCCTTTTTAATAGTTATAGCATACGTATTTATGCTACTTAGAATATTAAAGATAGCAGAAACTTCTAAAGACAGATTTGGAAGTTTAATAGCAATTGGGGTATTTGGAATGTACTTTTTCCACTTTGTAGAAAATATTGGTATGACGATTGGTCTTATGCCTATTACAGGTATACCATTACCATTTGTAAGCTATGGTGGAAGTAGTCTTCTTACAAACTTTACTTGCCTAGGACTTCTTTTAAGCATAAGCGGAAGAAGACAAAAATCTTTATTTGTAGAATAGAAAACAAACATAAAGGAGAAATTAGTTTGGAACTAAAAGAATATATAAAGGAAATAAAAGTTGGGAATGTACCGGTAAAACACAATGTGTTTTTAGCGCCAATGGCAGGTGTTACAGATTTACCATTTAGATATATTTGTAACAAATATGGTGGTGTGGTATATTCTCCAACAGAAATGGTTAGTACTCGTGGACTTGTATATCAAGATAAAAAGACACATAAAATAATGGATATGCATGAAAACGAAAATCCCAAAGTAATACAAATATTTGGTAGTGAACCGGATATTATAAAACAAGTGGTACTTAAACTAAACGAAAGTGATGATGTAGACATTATAGACTTTAATATGGGATGCCCAGCACCTAAAGTAGTAAAAAATGGTGATGGTAGTGAACTTCTAAAAGACTTAGATAAGGTAGAAGAAATAATTAAAACACTTACAGAAACTAGTGCTAAACCAGTTACAATAAAAACAAGACTTGGATATAACAAGGATACAATGACTGCTGTTAAAGTTGCTAAACTTTGTGAAAAATATGGAGTTAGCATGCTAACAGTTCATGGTAGAACAAGAGATCAGTATTATACAGGTATAGCAGATTTAGAAGGTATAAAAGAAGTTAAAGAAAGCGTATCTATTCCGGTAGTAGGAAATGGAGATGTTGTAGATGTAGAATCTGCTAAAAGGATGTTTGAAACAGGTGTAGATGCAATTATGATAGGTAGAGCTGCGATGGGAAATCCTTGGATATTTAGAAGTATAATAGAAGGAAAAGAATATATACCAAGTTTAGAAGAAAGATTTAATGTAATACGAGAGCATTTGGATTTAGCTCTGTCTCGTGAAAGAGAAGAAGTGGCAATACCTAAAATGCGTAAACATATTGCTTGGTATTTTAAAGGATTAAAACATAGTAGTATTGCAAGAGATAGAATAAACAAAGAAAACACATATGAAGGTGTGGTAAATATTCTAAATGAATATTATGAAATGCTAAAGAGGGAAGAATAAACCAAACAGGACATAGAAGAATTAGTCAATTCTCACTTTGTGTCCTGTTATTTTTTAGTTAGATATTATAGAATAAAGACTAGAAAGAGGTGGATTATGGATCAAGAAAAAATAGGAAGATTTATAGCAGAAAGAAGAAAAGAGAAAAATATGACGCAAGAACAAATGGCAGAAAAAATAGGAGTATCTAGTAAATCAATAAGCCGTTGGGAAAATGGAAAAACAATGCCAGATGTTTCGTTATTTGAAACACTATGCGAAGAATTAAATATAACAGTTAATGAATTATTAAAAGGAGAAAAAATAACTAGTAAAAGCAAATCAATTAATTTATCTGCAAAAACACTTTTAGATTACACAAACTATATAAAAAGAAAAAACAAGAGAATAATACTAACTATATTATTCTTTATGAGTTTATTACCAATGTTAATGAATCAATATGGTGGGCTAAAAGGTGTACAAGAAATAACAGGTCTAATTAATTTATTAAATCCAATAGGAATATTATCTGTAATATTATTTCTTCTAGGAGTATGGTTACCGTTTAAGAAAGATATAATAGGGAAAATAATAGGAGGAATTGGTGTAATAGGAATTGTAACATCAGAAATATATAAATTCTTCACATGGCATATTATGAACATAACAGGCGAAATGAGCTTAGCAAACAGCATAGAATTTGCTTTTCCAGAATTTTATATAGGAATGGGAATATCTTTAATTATGGTAGTTATATATTTTTTAATAGATAAAATAATAAAAGAATAAAGTAACAGTTAGCAGAAATGCTAGCTGTTTTTGTGCATATAATACAATAGGTGGATTATGAAACGTGGAGATATATATTATGCAGATTTAGGCAAGGTAGTAGGAAGTGAACAATCGGGAATTAGACCGGTTGTTGTTGTACAAAACAATCTGGGAAACAAATACAGTAATACAGTAATAGTTTTACCTATAACCTCTAGAGTTAAAAAGAAATTACCAACGCATGTGAGTATAAGCAAAAATAAATATGGTTTGGAAAAGGACTCAATTATTCTTGTAGAACAGATTAGAACGTTAGATAAAAGTAGGTTAAAAGAAAGAATAGGAAGGGTAGATAAAAAGGTTTTAGATGAGATTAAAAATGCCGTAATTATTAGTTGCGACTTGCGTGGAAATGCTAGTTTTTTAGAGTGCTTAAAGTTTTTTAGAAATATGTGATAAAATATGTGAAATTTCCTTGCAATATGTTTTTATGAATGTTAAAATAAAGGCAGTAGTACAAATTTACTCTAATTATAATTAAAGGAGAATAGTATATGGACAGTAGACTAAAAATCAAAGCTTATGTAACATCGTACTCTGAGGAAGTCACTGGTAGCTGCAACCATGTGAAGGTTGCCTGGCCGGATGGTCGGGAACTTTCGTTTGTAATCGATTGCGGACTCTTCCAGGAAAAAGAACATTTAGAAAGGAATGCTGAAAAGTTCGGTTTTACACCAAGCAACATCGCGTTTGCAATCGCAACCCACGTACACACTGACCATGTTGGTCGGTTCCCGTATCTGGTAAAGAAAGGTTTTATGGGTAGAATCTATACTACCGAGGAAACTAAGCAACTCCTTCCTTATATCTTGTCTGAGACAAGTGACAGACTTCAGGAAGAATATGACGTTGCACTTAAGAAGTACAAAGCGGAGAAGAAGGCTGTGCGTAAGGCAAAGCTGGATTCGAAAGGTCGCGGCAAGAGAGACAAGCAGCGTAGGGAATATACCAAGGATAAGCCCAAAACTGAAACTCATATGCCGGTATTAATTTTTGAAAGAAAAGACATTGATGTCTGCTTAGATAGAGTTAACACAGTAGCACCTTTTGAAATGTTTTCTCCCGCGGAAGGTTTGGAAATCACATTCTATCCGAATGCTCATATCGGCGGTGCAGTTCTTGTACACGTAAGGGCTTTCGATGAAAGTGAAGAGTTGAACTTCTTGTTCACTGGAGACCTGGGAATGACAAATCCTGTCACCGGCGGAGTTACAATCATTCCTGACGAGGTTTGTAAAAAGATTGACTTTGTAGTATCTGAAGCTACCTACGGAGCATCTGATGGACCTCGCGATGATGAAGCAGAGAGACAAAGACACATCAAGATTCTGGAAAACGTTCGTAAGAAGCGTGGAACAGTAATGTATATGTCCAACTCTCTCGAAAGACCTCAGAAAGTTTGTGCAGACCTCGTAAGTATGCAGAGGGAAAATGTATTTGAAGGAATCAAGGATTTCAAAATCTATTTCGATTCTACCTTTGGTATTAAGTGCCATTCCAAGTATGTAAAGCTTTACGGCACAGACTATGTTCCGGAAAACTTCAGAATTATCGACAAGACCGACCGCGAGTTGGTTGCAGCCGAGCAAGGACCTAAGATGATTATCTGCACATCGCCGAGACTTTATCAAGGTTCGTTTGTAACGTATGGTGCAAAGATGCTTGCAAACAAAAATGTAACGCTTATCTTTGTAGCATATATTCCGGAGAATGTAAGGAACATCGTAAATCTGCCTCGTGGAACTGAAATCGAGTATATGGGCGAGAAAGTAAAACTCATGTGTAAGATGTATAACTTCGGTTATTACTCTTCGCACATCCCTCCTGAAGACTTGGATAAGTTCCTTGCAAGGTTTGAAAACGCAAAAGCACTTCTTTTCAACCACGGCACTGTAGAAGCAAAGAGCAATTATGTAAGAAGATACAAGACGGATGTAAACTCCACACACAACCTCTTGTTCGGAAGAACGGTAATGCTCACTTCTGATGGAATCAAAAAGTATTATTAAGCTTAAGTCTCAAATTAGGGCTAACACCTAAAGGTGTTAGCTCTTTTTTGCGCAAATATATCTAGATATTTTGTAGTGTTCTTGCAACATTTTCTCTTTTTTGATAAAATACTATATGTAAAATTTGAGGTGGTATATATGGCAAATGTAATAGATTATATAAAATGGAGAGGCGATTTAAGTGTAACCCAAGATGGCTTTAACGAAGTAGATGGATTAATACTTTCTAGAGCGTCATATTTTCCATTTGAATCTTTAATGGAAGATAATGAAACAGTTACATTTAAGGAAATTGGTGAAAGATATTCTAAACTTGATGTAAAGACGTTAAATATCCTTTGGCCGGATGATGTATACTTAATTCCTGCAATGGGAAGCTCAAAAAGATTTGGAGAAATGTTAGTAACTAAATATGATCATAAGATTGTAAAAGAACAAGATATACAATATGCAGCTGTGACTATACTTATGCCAAATGACACGATATATGTGTCATATAGAGGAACAGATAGTACGGTAGTAGGTTGGAAAGAAGACCTTAATATGACATTTATGACTCATGTTGCATCACAAAAAGAAGGTGTGAAATATTTAGAACAAGTTGCTAAAGAATTTCCTAACAAAAAGATATTAGTAGGCGGACATTCTAAAGGTGGAAATGTAGCGGTGTATTCTGCTATATATGCTAGCAAAGAAGTGCAAGATAGAATTGTAACTGTATATAACAATGAAGGCCCTGGATTTAATAAAGAAATTATTGAATCAAAAGAATATAAGCAAATGATAAATAAAGTTGAAACGTATATTCCACAAGATTCAATCTTTGGAAGAATGTTATATAACGAAGGTAAATATACAGTAGTAAAAAGTAATGAATTTGGCGTTATGCAACATGATTTATACAGCTGGGAAATAGAAGGCAATAAATTTATAAAACTTAAAGAAGTAACAAACGGTAGTAAATTTATAGATAAGAGCTTAAAAGATTGGTTGGAACAAACTGATCCTAAGAAACGTGAAAAGGTAATTGAAGTTGTATTTGAAATAATAAACACAACAAATATAGAATCATTTAAAGAGCTTATGAAAAATCCAATAGCTAAAGGTAAAATATTACTTGGATCATATAAAGAATTAGATGAAGAAACTAAGGATATGATTATAAAAACAATAACAATACTATTTAAGATAATGAAAGATAACTTTGTAGAAGAAACAAAATTAAAAACAAAAACTAAAAAAGAAGGGAAAAAGAATGTTGGAGCTGAACAAACAGTATAATTTCAAAATAAAAGATGTTGGTATGAATTTTGAAGGTATTGCTAAATCTGATGATGGACTTACTGTGTTTGTACTAGGAGCATTAAAAGACGAAGAAGTTAATGCTAAGATAATAAAGCTTAATAAGAATTATGCACTTGGAGACTTAAAAGAAATAAAAGAAGCTTCTAAAAGAAGAGCCAAACCAATATGTGAATATTATTCTAGATGTGGCGGTTGTGAAGCTATGCATACAGACTACAAAAACACATTAGAAATAAAGAAAGAAAAAGTAATTAACAACATAAAGAAACAAGGTTTAGATGAAAAATTAGTTAAAGATATATATGGTATGGATAAACCATATTATTATAGGAATAAAGTTCAATACCCTATGATAAACCGTAATGGTAGAAACTATGTTGGTATGTATGAAAAAGGTAGCCACGATTTAGTAAATAACACAGAATGCTACATACAAGATGAAATAACACATAAAGTTGCAAGAAGATTATTTGAACTTTTAGACAAAGAAAAGTTTGTAGGATACAATGAAAAAACACTAACTGGAGATATACGTAATATAATGGTTAGACGTGGAATACATACAAATGAGGTTATGTGTGTATTAGTTGTAACAGATAAGTGTTTAGCAAAAGATGCAAGAATGGACAAGGTAGTAAAAGAAATTACAAAAGAATATCCAAACATTAAATCTTTTGTACTAAATATAAATAGCAAAAATACAAATGTAATATTATCTGATGAAAATGTTTGTATATATGGAGATGAATATATAACAGATAAAATAGGTAATTATACATTTAAGATTACAGCAGATTCATTCTTTCAAGTAAATACGCTTCAAGCCGAAGTGCTATATAACCTTCTAAAAGCAGAAATGGAACTTGAAAAAGATAAAACAGTATTAGAGTTATATAGTGGAGTTGGAAGTATAGGAATATACTTGTCTGATGCCGTAAAAGATATATATGCAGTAGAAATTGTAGAATCTGCAGTAGAAGCTGCAAAAGAAAATGCAAGAATAAACAATGTAACAAATGTAATACATGTATTAGGGGATGCTACAAAAGAAACATTAAAATTAAAAGACGAAGGTAAGTTTTTTGATTATATAGTAGTAGATCCACCAAGAAAAGGATTAGATGAACAAGGTGTAGAATTAATACTAGAACTTGCTCCTACTAAAATAGGATATGTAAGTTGCAACTCAGCTACACTTGCAAGAGACTTAAAACTTTTATCTCAAAAATATGATATAAAAGAAATAAAGATGGTAGATATGTTCCCTTGGACAAGCCATATAGAATGTGTTTGTGTATTGGAACTTAAGAAATAAGAAAGGTAAAAAATAAAGGAATATACAAAATGATTAGATATTATTACTCGATTATTAGAAATGCTTTTACAATTCTAAATGAAGTAGAAGCAATGAACAAGATGAATAAAGATTTAGAAAACAATCCAAATGAATATTCAGACGAATATATATATAAATATGTTAAAGATAATATATTATCTGTAATGCATAGAACAGGACGTATAGAAACAATAGTATATGGTGAAGAGAATTTACCTAAAGAGGGTGGATATATGATGTACCCTAATCACCAAGGCAAATATGATGTATATGGTATTGTTTCTGTTCATGAAAAGCCTTGTACCTTTGTAATGGATATAGAAAAGTCATATAGATTAGGTGTAAATCAATTAGTAAAACTTATGAGAGCTAAACGCTTAAACAAAAAAGATAACAGACAAGCTATGAAGGTAATTAATGCGGTGGCAGAAGAAGTAAAACAAGGCAGAAAATATGTCTTATTCCCAGAAGGTACTTACGATGGTAAAAAACCTAATGAACTTCTAGAGTTTAAACCGGGGTGCTTTAAGATAGCGTTAAAATCCGGTGTGCCAATTGTACCAGTAGTACTAGTAAACTCGCATATACCATACAATTCATGGAGTTTAAGAAAAGTAACAACAGAAGTGCATTATTTAGAGCCAATATGTTATGATGAGTATAAAGATATGAATACTCAACAAATTGCAGAAATGGTAAAGAGTAAAATAGCAAATAAAATAGCAGAAGTACAAGAAAACAAAAAGAAGAATAAGGGAAAAAAGAAATAAAATCTAAATTTAGGAGAAATAGCTTATGGAAAAAGAGAAGAAGAGTTTTTTTAAGAATAAAACAGTTAGAATATTACTAAAACTTATACTCACAGCAATAGTATTATTTGTGAGCTGGATAATAGGAATTTTCTTACTAATAATAGGTAGTTCGTCAGATATTTTAGGAATACTAACTTTCTTAAGTGTATTAGTAGTGCCAGGATTATTTTTACCATTAATATACGCTAAGAAGAAAAAGAAAGTACTTAAGATTTGGTGCATATTTGTTATAGTATTAGCTATATGTTTAGGTATAAATATAGGTATTGTTAAGTATGATGAAAGCATTACAATAAACACAAATCCTAATATTAATACAAGCGAATATTTACCGTTTACTAATAATTCTAAAATAGTAAAATTAGACTATGAAGCAAGTCTAAAGTTAAAAGATAATTTACCAATTGTAGATGGAGCAGCGGCAGTATTTCCAGTATATTCTGCTTTTGTAAATGCTGTATATCCAAATACAACTACTCTAAATGATGGCGTATTTGAGTACAACAATACAGTTAGAGGATATAGACTGCTTGGAGAAAAAAGAATAGATATATTCTTTGGAGCATATCCATCAGAAGAACAGATAGAAACTGCAAAAGAAAATAACACTGAATTTGAGTACACTAAAATAGGAACAGAAGCTTTTGTGTTCTTTGTTCATAAAGATAATCCAGTTACAAGTTTAACAGCAGATCAAATTAGAAAGATTTATTCTGGCGAAATAACAAACTGGAAAGAAGTTGGGGGAAAGAATGAGGAAATAGTAGCCTTCCAAAGAAATGAAGGAAGCGGCAGTCAAAGTATGCTAATTCGTTTTATGGATGGTAAGAAGATAATGAAAGCCCCAACAGAACAAGTAAATGATATGATGTCTGGAATAATAGAACAAGTTTCTAATTACAGAAACAAAACAAATTCAATAGGATTTTCGTTTAGATACTACCTAGAAGGTATTATTAAAAATCCGGATGTAAAGATGGTAAGTATAGATGGTATATCACCAACTGTAGAAAATATTAAAAACGGAAGTTATCCAATTACTACTTCTTTATACGCAGTAACATATAAAGATAATCCAAACGAAAATGTGAATAAATTAATAAAATGGGTATTATCTAAAGAAGGCCAAGAAATAATAGAAAAAACAGGCTATGTAGGAGTAGGAAAATAAAGTTAGATATATTAAATAAAAACTATCCAGAAATGGGTAGTTTTTATTATGTTTGTTATATGTCGAAAGTTGTCAAAAATTGCGATGAAAAGTGGTGGAAATTAAATAAAATATATTTACAAAAGAACTAATGTTTGCTAAAATCTTTCTTACAAAAGAGGAGGTTATAATATGAATAATAAATTAGAAACAATTTCAAATCTTTTTGAAGGGAGTGAAATAAGAAGCGTATGGGATGCAGAGAAAGAAGAATACTTTTTTAGCGTTGTTGATGTTGTTGGTGCACTAACTGGTAGTAAAGAACCAAGAAAATACTGGTCTGTCTTAAAAGTAAGGCTGAAAAAAGAAGGTAGCGAACTGACTACAAAATGTAGTCAGTTGAAAATGCTTGCACCAGATGGCAAATATAGAATTAGAGATGTTATGATAACACAAGATATTTTTAGATTAATTGAGTCTATTCCTAGTCCTAAAGCAGAACCATTTAAATTATGGCTGGCAAGGCTTGGAAGTGAAAGAATTGACGAAGTATTTGATCCTGAGATTGCTATTAAAAGAGGAATAGAATATTATAGAAAACATGGTTACTCAGATAGATGGATAGAAGCAAGATTAAAAGGTATATTAGATAGGAACAAATTAACAGACGTTTGGAAGGATAATGGAATAAAAGAAAATTATGAGTATGCTATCTTAACTAATGAAATATATAAAACATGGTCTGGTATGAAGGCAAACGAATATAAAGAATATAAAAATATAAGAAAAGAATCTTTAAGGGATAATATGACCGATGTTGAAATTGCACTAACAGACTTGGGTGAAATAGCAACAAGAGAACTTGCTAAAAAATATAAGCCACAAGGATTAGAAAGAAATAAAGAAATAGCTAAAGCAGGTGGCGGAGTTGCTAAAACTGCTCGTAAAGACTTAGAAGAAAAACTTGGCGAAACGATTGTTAGTAGTAAAAACAATCTTAATTATGAATATTTGGATAATAATAAGTTGCTAAAAGGAAGCGTGGAGAGCAGGGATAATTAATGAATTAGTATAATTTAAATAATATGAAGAAAATGATTAATATAACTAAACAATAGAGAATAATTAGTTGCTAATTATTCTCTATTGTGATATTATGAGCATATATAAACAAGGAGAAAACAAATGAAAGGAATAGTAAAAATAATTATTACAATAACAATATTTGTAATAATAGGATTTGGACTTACAGATTATTATACTGTATCAAGATTTGAGAAACCTATATTTTGTATAGGTACAGAACTTAAAGATGATGGTGGAAGTGGTAAATATACAGGAATAGGTTATTCTTTTAATATAGAAGGAAACTTTATGCCAGAAGATGAATTCCCTGGTGTAACTAGATATGACTTCTACATCTTTGGTAAACATATAGAATCAGGAATAAGAGATTAGGTGGTTATATGACTAAGCATAAATTAAAAGTATTGTTTATAGTAATCCCGTTAATAATTTTAATTATAGCTAGTACTATTGTTGTAGCACTTGGTACAAACAAAACATTCTTTAAGGAAGAATATGAAGGGGTAGATGGTAAAATTAGATTTATACCAAAGTATTCATATTTTAAGAGCGAATGCTGTATGACAGCTGCTATATTTTATTCCTTAAGAAGTGAAAGTACATTAAAAGAAGAAATAGAAAACTATATGAAAGATTTTAAGTATTTTGACGATGAATCAACATATGGATATATGAAAGAGGATGTATTTATACAAGAATATACAGTAACAGATGAAGGATTATATAGAATAATATGCATTACATATTAAGGAGGAACTAAATGGAAGAGAAAAAAGGAAGAGATACTTTATCTAGATTTTTTAGAAATGTTGTATTAATACTTGCGGCTTGGTGGTTAATAAATAATGTTAAAGTTTTAGGAACAGTATTATCTAAAGTAGCAAATATATTATTACCATTTATAATAGGTGGAGCAATTGCGTTTATAATAAATATACCAATGACATTTTTTGAAAAGCATATGTCTTGGATTAAACTGAAAGTAATTAGAAGAATAATATCAATTATTTTATCGGTAGCAATTGTAACTTTAATTATATATTTAATAATAAACTTAATAGTACCAGAATTAGGCGCTATTATTAATATGTTAATTACAAACATTCCATATTATATAACAGAAGTAAAAGAACTTGCTGTAAAATGGGATTTAACAGAATATATAGAGAAATTAAATTTAGATGAAACAAGCTTAAAAGCACAAATATTATCTATAGCATCAAATGTGTTTACATCATCAATATCTTTAGTAAGCTCAGTATTTGGAGTTGTTTCTACAGCAATAATATCTATAATATTTGCAATATATGTGTTAGCAAGTAAAGAAAAGATAGCAGAAACATTAAAAACATTACTTAATGTATATGCTCCAAAGAAAGCTAAAAAGATAATAGATTTAGGAAGTTTAACAAATGTATCGTTTAAGAGTTTCTTTACAGTACAATGTTTAGAAGCAATAATATTAGGTGTGCTATGCTATATAGGTATGTTAATACTTAAAATACCATATGCAATACCAATTAGTGTACTTATATCTGTAACAGCATTAGTACCAATAGTTGGTGGAATTGTTGGTATAATAATTGGTGCAATATTAATAGTTGCCGTTGAACCTACAAAAGCACTACCATTTATAATATTTATGGTTGTGTTACAACAATTTGAAGGTAATGTAATTTATCCAAAAGTTGTAGGTGAATCTTTAGGACTACCTGGTATACTTGTGTTAGTAGCTGTAACACTTGGCGGTAATATGTTTGGTGTACTTGGAATGTTATTAAGTGTACCAACAGCAGTAGTAATATACACATTAGTTAAAAACGACATTAAAGATAAAACTAAGAAAGATGGCAAAAAGGAAATAAAAGAAACAAAACCTAAAAAAGAAATCAAAAAAGCATAGTGCTTTAGGAGGTTTGTATGAAAGAATTAGTAAATGTAAACTTAAGAAAATACATTGAGGAGAATATATATCCAGAATACAACCTAAATGATAAAGGTCATAATTTAGAACATATAGAATTTGTTCTAAACAGGGCATATGAAATATCTAAAAACTATAACCTTAACCTAGATATGTTATATGTAGTAGTTTCTTTTCATGATATTGCTTGTCATATAAATAGAGAAGAACATGAAATACTTTCTGCTAAAAGAATGTATGAAGATGAAAAGTTAAAAGAGTTCTTTACAGAAGAACAAAGATTAATTATGAAAGAAGCAATAGAAGATCATAGAGCTTCTTTAGAATATGTTCCAAGAAATATATATGGAAAAATATTATCTTCTGCAGATAGAAAAATAGACATAGATATTTATCTTACATCTTCTATGGGATTTAGCATAAAGAAGAATCCAGATATTACAGATGAAGATGTAATAGAAGAATCATATGAATTCGCAATAAAGAAATTTGGTAAGAATGGTTATGCTACTACTAAAATGTATGTAGAAGATAAAAAGTATAAAGAATATCTAGATGAATTACAAAGACTAATAGATAACAAACAAGAATATATATTAAGAGCTAGAAAGGTACTAAGTAATTTAAGATAATGTATAAATAACAAGGCCTGAAAATATTTAGGCCTTGTTTTAAGTATGGAGGTGAATATATGTCAGTAATAAGTGTAAACAATTTAACTTTTGGTTATGATGGAAGTTATACTAATATATTTGAGAATGTTTCTTTAAACATAGATACGGACTGGAAACTAGGTTTAATAGGAAGAAATGGAAAAGGAAAAACCACCTTCTTAAAATTATTACAAGATAAATATGAATACAAAGGAAGTATATCTAAAAATGTAGATGTGGATTATTTCCCTTATGATATACCTAACAAAGATAGATTAGTAATGGATGTTATACAAGAGATTGCACCACTTGCAGAAGAATGGGAAATAATAAAAGAAATAAATTTACTACATGCAGATGTTGGAATATTATACAGAAGTTTTAATACATTAAGTGGTGGAGAACAAGTTAAAGTGTTGTTAATAAGCTTATTCTTGAAAGGTAATAACTTTTTGCTTGTTGATGAACCGACTAATCATTTAGATAACGAAACAAGAGAGAACTTAGTAGAATATTTAGCTAAGAAAAAAGGGTATATATTAGTATCACACGATAGAAACTTTCTAGATAGAGTAGTAGACCATATTATCGCTATAAATAACACTAATATTGAAATTAGACAAGGTAATTTTAGTATTTGGAAGGAAAACAAAGATAGACAAGATGCTTTTGAACTTACACAAAACGAAAGACTACAAAGAGATATAGCAAGACTTGAAACAGCTGCTAAAAATACGGCTAAATGGTCAAATGAATCAGAAAAGGCTAAGAGCAGAAAACACAATACTGCCGAATTTATAGATACTGGATATATTGGGCATAAATCTGCTAAAATGATGAAAAGCTCTAAGGTAATGGAACAAAGATTAGAAAGAGTAATTGATGAGAAAAGCGAATTGCTTAAAAATATAGATAGAACGGATAAATTAAAAATAATCCCAATAGATAGTGCAAGAAATCCATTAGTAAGTTTAAATAAAGTTCAAGTTGTATATGATGGTAAGAGTATATTTAACCCTATTACATTTGAAATAAATTCTAAAGAAAGAATTGCACTTGTTGGTAAAAATGGAGTTGGTAAATCTAGTATATTGAAATTAATATTAGGTGAGAATATAGAATATACAGGAAACATAAAGGTGCAAAACGGAATAAAAATATCTTATGTATCTCAAAGTACAGAACATCTTAATGGTAATTTAAAAGATTTTGCAATAGATAACACTGTGGATGAAAGTATATTTAAATCTATGTTAGCAAAGATGGGATTTACAGATAAAGATTTTGACACAAACATTGAAGCGATGAGTGAAGGTCAAAAGAAAAAAGTATTAATTGCTAAAAGCATTTCAGAACAAGCAAATTTATATATATGGGATGAACCACTAAATTATATAGATATATTAACACGTGAACAAATTGAAGATGCAGTTTTAACATATAATCCAACAATAATATTTGTAGAGCACGATGAAAGATTTATAGAAAAGCTAGCAACAAAAATTGTAAATATAGGAAAATAGAATGGGGTAAAAATGAATAAACAAGGAAATATAGAAGTAGAAGGAACAATAATTAAATTAAAGAAAATATGGTGGATAAAAATAAATACAAAAGCTTTTAGAAAATCATCATTAGATGGAGCAACGTTTCCATATATAATAACTGTTAAATACACTGTAAATGACACCACTTACGAAAAGAACAAATTTGTGTATTTAGGAGATAAAGAAATAAACAATGGAGACAAGTTAAAGGTTGTTTGTGATGTAATTAATCCTAAAAAGATAGTCATACATAAATAAATGATAATTTGTAGCATGCAACCTATAATTGACAAATAGTTGGTAGAACGCAATTATTAAAATTTATATAATTATCCTAGAAGGAGGTAATTATTATGACCATTGGAAGTAGAATTAGAGATTTGAGAAGAAATCTGAACTATTCTCAAGAATATCTTGCAGAACAATTAGAAGTAAGTCGACAAGCAGTATCAAAGTGGGAACAAGATATATCAAATCCGGATACTAATAATATTATTAAATTAGCAGAGCTGTTAAATTCCACAGTAGAATACATTGCATCAGGCAAACAAGAAACAGTAGATACGAGTAAGTCTAAACAAAAATTATCTAAAAGACAAAAAATAAAAATAGGTATTATAATTAGCGTTTGTGTATTATTAATAGTATGTGGAACTTTAGTTGGATATATTTATACTAGACCTGTGGATTGGGATGCTGGCGCTTGTGGTGGAGGATATGCTACTTGGATTTTTGATAAATACAATAAAGATTTAACTGAAGTTTTCTTAAATGGAATGGGAGAAGAAAAAGAAAATGTTATTTCTATTAATTCATTGCGAGGTACACAAAGTGCTACCTGGGACGAAAATAAAATATTTTTAACATTTAATATTAAGTATGAGCATAAAGATTATGGCTTAGTAGAAGAAAAGGTTAATTTTATAGGCACACGTTATTGGATAGACTCATTTAAATGGAGTGGCGCTATTATAGTTGGTGAATAAAATATATGAAAAAGCAAGATGGAATATCTTGCTTTTTTCTCTTGTTAAAGTATTATCCTTGTGATATAACATTGTTAATATAAAGAGGTGTAGTATGAAATATAGAAAAGATAAGTACGGAAATGATATATCTGTTTTAGGTTTTGGGTGTATGAGATTTACCAAAAAAGGAACAGGAATAGATTTGGATAAAATGGATAAAGAGGTAATGACTGCTATTAATGCTGGTGTAAACTATTTTGATACAGCATACATTTATCCAGGAAGTGAAGCTGCTTTAGGGCATGTTTTAGCAAAGAATAATGCTAGAGATAAAATATACATAGCTACTAAGTTACCACAATATTTAATTAAATCTAAAGAAAGTGCTGAAAAATGTTTTAACGAAGAATTAGAACGTCTTAAAACAGATCATGTAGATTATTACTTAATGCATATGTTAACAGATGTAAAGAGTTGGGAAAGATTATGTGAACTTGGTATTGCAGATTGGATTCGTGAGAAAAAAGAAAGTGGCAAGATTAGACAAATTGGTTTTTCTTATCACGGGAATTCAGATATGTTCTGTCAAATTGTTGACGCATATGATTGGGATTTTTGCCAAATACAATATAACTATTTAGATGAAACTTCTCAAGCAGGAGTAAAAGGTCTTAAACATGCAAATGCTAAAGGGTTACCAGTAGTAATAATGGAACCATTAAGGGGTGGAAGACTTGTTAATAATCTTCCAGAAAAGGCTAAAAAGTTATTTGAAAACTACAAGACTAAACGTACACCAGCTGAATGGGCGTTTAGATGGTTATGGAATCAACCAGAAGTTACTTGTGTATTATCTGGTATGAATTCAGTTCAGATGGTAGAAGAAAATGTTAAGAATGCATCTACTGCAGAAGTTGGAGAATTTAACACGGAAGATTTCAAACTATTAGAAGATGTAGTAAAAGAAATAAATAGAAGCATGAAGGTTGGATGTACTGGTTGTGGATATTGTATGCCTTGCCCTATGAAGGTAGATATCCCAGGAACATTTTCTGCATATAACAAATTACACACAGATAGTAAATTTGTTGGGCTTAAAGAGTATGTAATGTGTACACTACTTAGAAAAGATTCTACATCAGCTTCTAACTGCGTAGGATGCGGTAAATGTGAGAAACACTGTCCACAAGGATTAGAAATAAGAAAACATCTTAAAGATGCTAAACGTGAGCTTGAAGGACCAGCATACAAAGTAGCAAAAAGATTTGCTAAATGGTTCTTAAAATATTAGATAATAAATATACAAGAGGTGAAATATGAGACTTGTACCTATACCAGAGGATAAATATGATGAATATAGACTAGGAGCAATATTTGACTGCTATAAATGGGATCCACAGTTTAAGGATAATAATACAGTAGCAAAATATGCTTTAGTATTAACTAAAGAAGAATATGAAGAATTAGTATTTCTTACAGAGTCTATGGATAAAGAAACAATAGCAGCTGAAGAATATTTAAATGCAAATTTAGATAAAGCAAAACCATTAGGACTAGCAAGAAGACTAAAAAAGGACATAGAATCTATGTCAAACTATGATAAAACAAAACATGTTAGACTTATGCGTTATGATTTTCATCCAACAATAGATGGAAAATGGGCAGTAAGTGAAGTAAATAGTGATGTGCCAGGAGGATTTGCTGAAGCATCTTTGCTTCCTAAACTTGCTAAAGAAATAATTGGTTTAGATGATACATATTCTGTGAAATGTTTTGGAGATATTTTAGCTAATGCAATTAAAGCTAAAACAAAAGAAAATGGAACTATTATGATGGTGCATTGTACTTGTTTTAGTGATGATAGACAAGTTATGCAATATATGGGGGATAAACTTGCTAATATGGGATTTAAGATAATATATGGAGCGGCAGACCATATTATATTTAAAGAAGGAGTACCATACAGTATACTTTCAGGGAATGAATGTAAATTAGATGGAATTGTTAGATTTAATCCTTTAGAATGGGTAACTAGAATTAAACCCAAAAAATGGGGAGGATATTTTAGTACAGAAACCATGTCTTGTAACCATCCAATTGCATTGTTTGCACAAACTAAAAGATTTCCGCTTGTTTGGGATAACTTAGAAAAAGCAGGAATATCTATGAAATATTGGAGAGAGCTTTTGCCAGACACGAAACTTATTAAAGACTACAAAAAATTAGAAGACAAAAGTGGATATATATACAAACCAGTGTATGGTAGAGTAGGAGAAAAGATAGGTATTAAAGAAGCTTGTGAGGAAGGCGAATACGATAAAATACTAAAAGAAGTAAAGTGGCATCCCAAACGCTATCTTGCTCAAAAGAAATTTATTAGTAAACCTTTAGAAGGAATAAATGGTGAAGAATGTCACGTGTGCGTTGGGTCGTATACAGTAGATGGTAAACAAGCAGGATTCTATGCACGTATTAGTAATGTGCCTCGTATAGACTCTAATGCGGCAGATATTCCAGTTTTAATAGAAGGGGGCATAAATTAATGGTAGGAAAAGAAATATATAAAATTTGGGCTCCTAAAAGCAAATGGCAGGGGTGGGTTAGACCGGTAATATTTGTAGGACTAGACATGGATAATGTTAAGGAAGAATACTTTAGCAAAAACTTAGATGAAATACTTTATAAAGAGTATATAAATAAAGAAACAGCGTTTATTATAGACTTACCAGGAGCAGAAAGTGTAAGAGAAGGGCTTAGTCTTGCAAAATATGGAGTAAGACCTATTGTAATATATAATGGACCGGATGAACAATTAGGTTCTACGGCAAATGTAGACAATTCTCCACTAGAATTAGCTGTTTTATGGGGAGCGAATATTCTTAAAGAGATATCTTTTGAAGAAGATGCGCCACCCGCATTTTTGTTTGACAGTACTAGAATGAATTTATTTAGAAAAGATAGAACTGTATATGATAATAGTTGGTATGTATATGAACAAGATATGCCAAGCGCTAAATATCTTTTAGATAATGGAATAAAGAAAGTAATTCTTGTTTCGGATAGTGAAAAGATAAGGAAAGATACAAACAAACTATTATATACATATAAAACAAAAGGACTAGAGATACTACATACAGATGGTTTTAAGGAACCAGTTAAAGCAAAGATAAAGAAAGCAAAAAAAGAGATAGATTAGAGATAGATATAATAAAAAGAGTTCATATTTAATGAACTCTTTTATTTGTTATTTATTAGTGACCGCCGCCACCGCCGCCGCCACCACGACCGCCTCCGTAGTATCCGCCGCTACTCATGTGGCTAGAGTATGATCTTGATGCAGAACGTACACTCGAACTAAATGAACGACTGCTAGAACGGAAGTATGTTGAACGATAGTATCTATTTTCGAACATAGGACTTGGTGTTAATTCGAATTCTTGGCATCTTATATTCAATGCTTTGATAACTTTTTCTGAAATTCCAAAAGCTGTAGCATAAACCAAATATTTTTCCCATAGCACTAAATCTACAACTGTTTTTTCGTTCATTAGTGTTTGGCTGTTTAAGAAGTCGTATAAGCCCTTCCATTTTGCATATTCATCTTCGCCAAATTGTGTATATAGAAGTGCTGTGCGACCAATTTTACTTATCTTGTACGCTTTAAGTAGAAGCGCTATACCAATTAGTGTAAATGCACCATAAGCATAATCTAAACGAGTAAAGTGAGAAATGAAGTTTACTATAATAATAAATATTAGACCCCAATTTCTTGAAGATTTTGCTTTGGCTAGCATTTTATTTTTTTCTTTATCATATTCTACTGTTTGGAAATATCCGTGTAACACACCTATATTTTTTACAGAACGTTTAACCTTCTTAACAAATGAATCTGTATTAGAATAATCTGCTTTAATTCTTTGTTGGAATTGTTCCATTGTTAATCCATCAGGTCTATTATATCTATATATAAGATTTAGATATGCTTCTTCAGAAGGAGTTAGTTCTTCTAATTCGCCGTATGTATCTGAATAATATTTTGAGATTTTTGTGGCTGTTACTGGATTTTTTTCCATCTCAGCGATTCTATCCATAATGCTAGGGCGTGGAGTAGTAGAATTGTATGCTATAGTATTAGGATTAGATGCTGGTTCGGCCTGTCTGTTATCTACTTTAGCTAATATTTTGAACACAGTATTTTTAGGTGTCCAATCTATATTCATGTCCTTCTTTTCTAAAGAAATATATTTTTTACGTACTAAACTTAACATTAATGCGGAATATACTTCTTTTAATTCTTTTTTCTTTCTTTCTTTTGAGAATACTAGAGTAGCAGCAAAATATGGGTCTAAGTTACTAGGTATATCTCTAAAATATTGAACATTTATACTTGGCCTATAGAACGTGTTATCCTTATACAACTTGTTAATTGTAAGTGTTGTAGAGAACAATATAATTACTGAAACTATAATAGCAATTACAAGCACTTTTGTTTTAGTGCTACGAGCCGCCGGAACTAGCGCATCATATTCTTCTTGTTCATCTAATATTTCTTGAAGTGCAGGATCGTTATAATATCTATTTCTTGAAGCGTAATCTGTAAATTTATGTCTGTCCTTACCATATGAAAGTAAAGTAAATTCTATATATTGATTATATGGTCTAAATTTAAGTTCGGATTCATCCAAATCAATAATAAATGTATGGTATCCTGGATTTTTGAAATCTGATTCTGTAAAGTTAAATGTATGTGAATTTGTTCCATATGTACCAGCTTTATAATTTCCTACATCTGGCATATCTTTATCTGGTATTAATATTTCTGCTTTGAAAGATTTAAGATATTTAATTGTAGACTCAGAATACATAGTTAAGTATAAAGAAGAGCAGTCTGCATATCTTAAAGCCGCGTTATTCATTTCATAAATTATTTCAAATTGCACTTTTTCTCTATATAGTCCGTTAACATACATTAATACACATTCGTATCTATCGTAGTCTGGATTGTATGGTCCAGGGCTATGGAACCAATGATATGGTCCGCGTCTATATTCATAATCATACCAATAGATTCTGCTTGCAGGTCTGTATACTCTGTAAGAACCATCAGGCAATATTTCTTTAACAGACAAGACATTATAGTCTACTTTTACGCCATCTTCATATTTTTCTGGCAATGCCCTCCAAAGTTCCCAAAACAAATTACCTTTTGAGAAGGCGTGAATGTCAAATGTGAGTTTTTCTGTTACGTGTATTTTTCCGTTGCTTCCGGACTCATCAATAAGAACGGCTTTGTAATCTACATCTGTTATTCTTGCATAATCCCATGGATTTAGATTTATTTCAGAAAAATCAATAAATTCTGAAGCAAAAGATATGAAGAAAAAGAAGAGATACACCACAACGATAATCGTAGATGGATTAATATATCCTTTTTTCATGTTTTCCCCCTTAATATATATACAAAATAAGTATATATTAAAGCTAAAAAAATGTAAAACGAAATATTGTAAATAGAAAACAAAAAGCAAAAATGATATATATTTGTAATATTTAAGAGTGGAAAAAGTTTTTCTCATGTGATATATTACATATAACTCATGGAGGGAATATGAAAAGAAATATTGAAATAGGTAAACACGCTGGCTTTTGTGGAGGAGTTAATTTGTGTATAAAGGCATTAGACGAAGAACTAGAAAAAAGTAGCGAAAAAATATATTGTTTAGGGGAATTAGTACACAACAAAGATGTGGTAAATAGTTTTAAGAACAAAGGAGTAATATTTGTAGATAGTATAAATATGGTACCAAATAATTCTAAACTAGTTATAAGAGCACACGGGGCTGAGAAGCATACATATGAGCTTGCAGAAAGAAGAGGGATGAGAGTTTTAGACTTAACATGTCCAAAAGTAGCGAAAATTAAAGAGGATGTAAGGGAATATATAAATGAAGAATCATATATAATTCTTGTTGCTAAAAAAGACCATCCCGAAGCAAAAAGTACAATAAGTTTTTTAGGCGCAAATGCTAGCATCATAGAAAACGAAGTGGAATTAAAAGAAATAGTAAATAAACTTAATATATATAAGCATGTAGCGGTTATAGCACAAACAACATTTGATGAAAAAGTGTTTTTAGAATATGCAGAATATATAAAAGGAAATGTATGTAAAGATGTAAATGTAATGGTTAAAAATACAATATGTAATGCAACTAGCATAAGACAAAATGAAACAAGAGAAATGGCAAAATCTAAAGACATAATGATTATAGTAGGTGGAAAGAATAGTTCAAATACACACAAATTATATAATATATCAAAAGAAGAGTGTAAAAATACATATTGGGTAGAAACAAAAGATGAGTTGAATCTTAAGGTATTTGAAGGAAAGTTAGATGTTGGAATTATGGCTGGGGCGTCTACACCTAAAAATGTAATAGATGATGTTGTACAAGCTATAGAAGAATATGAGGGATAATATATGGTAATAGGAATAGATTTAGATGGAGTTGTTTTTGATTCAGAAAATGTTTTTAGAACATATGAAGAGATTTATGACATTGAAGAATTAAAAGGAAATAACTTAATAGACAGAAGTGAACCAAAACATAGTCAAAGATATAATTGGACGGAAGAGCAAACGAAAGTGTTTAGGGATAAATATTATTTAGAAATTTCAAAAGTAAGTCCTTTAATGGCAGGGTTTGAGACGGTATATAAAAAATTAATAGAAGAGGGACATACATTTGTTGTAATAACAGCTAGAGGTGGATGGATTCCTGAAATGAAAGATGATGCAATAAGAATATTTGAAGAAAAAGGTCTTTCTTTTGATAAATATTACTGGCATACATCAGACAAGCTAAATGCGTGCTTGGAATCAAAAGTAGATGTTATGATAGATGATGATTACAAGGTAATAGAACATTTATCTAAAAATAAAGTTAAGACATTATACTTTAGAGATACTAATTTAAAGAAATTAGAGGAAAACGAATATGTTAAAGAGGTAAATAACTGGGGAGATATCTATAGATATATAAAAAATCGATAAAATTTTACATAATACTTGAAAAAAACTTGCATTTATTATAGAACTATAGTAATATATAGTGCCCGAATCGCGGGGAGAAAACAAAGGAGATATTTATGATAAAAACAAAAATAGTGGCGACAATAGGACCAAGCTCAGAAAGTGAAGCTATGTTAGAAAAACTAATGAAAGCAGGACTTAATGTGGCAAGATTTAATATGTCACACGGTTCTCATCCAGAACACTTAGCAAAAATAGAGAGAGTAAAAAAACTAAATAAAAAATTAAATAAAAATGTTGGTTTAATGTTAGATACAAAAGGGCCAGAAATTCGTTTGGGTGTATTTGCAGAAGAACCAGTGTTATTAGTTCAAGGCTCAGAATTTACACTTACTACTAAAGATGTTGTAGGAGATACAGAAAAAGTTAGCGTTACATACAAAGGTTTAGTAGATGATGTTAAAGTAGGCTCAACAATATTATTAGACGATGGATTAATAGAATTAGAAGTTGTTAAAATAAAAAAAGAAGACATCGTATGTCTTGTTAAAAATACAGGCTCAATTAAGTCTAAAAAAGGTGTTAATATACCAGGTATAAAATTATCTTTACCAGCTTTAACAGATAGAGATAAGGAAGATATTAAATTTGGTGTAGAAAATGATGTAGACTTTATAGCTGCATCTTTTGTAAGAAAAGTTCAAGATGTTTTAGATTTAAGAAGTTATTTAAGTAGCATAAATGGAGATAAAGTTAAAATAATTGCTAAAATAGAAAACCAAGAAGGAATAGACAATTACGATGATATATTAGAAGTGGTTGACGGAGTAATGGTAGCAAGAGGAGATATGGGTGTCGAAGTACCTATAGCTAAACTTCCTCAAATCCAAAAAGATATGATTAAGAAAGCCACAGCTGCAGGCAAAATGGTTATAACTGCAACACAAATGCTAGAATCAATGGTAACTAATCCAAGACCAACTCGTGCTGAAGTATCTGACGTAGCAAACGCGATATATGATGGTACAGGTGCAATAATGCTTTCTGGAGAATCTGCATCTGGTAAATATCCAGTAGAATGTATAAACATGATGAAAAATATTGCAGCAGAGACAGAAGACAGCATAGATTATTGGAATAGATTTAAGAAACGTAATGTAAGCAAATTGGGCGCTTATGTAGAAGCAGATGATGAAGCTGAAACTAAAGATGCAAATTTATTTAGAAGACAAATAAACTTTGCTGTATGCTCAAGTGCATTATTTACAGAAGCAAAAGCAATAATATCTATATCAGATAAAGGTAAAACTCCAGCGGTTCTTTCTGGATATAGACCAAAATGTCCAATATATGTGTTTACTGCAAACGAAAAAACATATAGACAATTATCTTTAGAATGGGGAGTAACAGCATACTATTTCCCAGAAGAACATAATTTTGAAGAAATATTAAAAAAAGGTGTAGACATATTAATTACAGAGAAACGTATTAAAAAAGGAGATATAGTAATCCTAGGCGGCGGTACAACTAATGATCATATATCTGAAAACTACTTATCTACACAAGCGATGGGAGCTGTAATTAGAATATAAAAGTATTTATAAAAAGTACTTGCAAATATAAAAAAAGTGTGTTAAAATACTATGTGTAAAATTAAGACCAGTACAAGGGAGGGAATATAAATGGCAAAATGTGAAATTTGCGCAAAAGAAGTAAACTTTGGAAATAATGTAAGTCACTCTAACAGAAAGACTTCAAGAACATACAAACCAAACGTTCAATCAGTTAAAGTAAATGAGAACGGAACAGTAAAATCTATAAAAGTATGTACTAGATGCTTAAAATCTGGTAAAGTTGAAAGAGCGTAGGAATAATTAAAAGAGGCATAAGCCTCTTTTTTGTTGCCTTTTTTAACCTTTAAGATTTGAAGGTGCATTGGTATTACCGAATTTTTTTTTCGTATTCTGCACTTTTAATAGAATAATCTAAATATTCATTTAGATAACGGTAATAATAATATTGATTGTTATAAAAATCCATAGGTGAAGGTAAAAACGAAGGCGGTGGAGCTACATTGGGTGGTAATGACGTGTTAGGTGTAATGTTATTAAAATTATATGGATTAAAAAATGCTCTTTCGTCCAAGAAAATCATCTCCTTTATGTATATTATATAAATATTTGGTGAATAATATGATTACCTCATATATAAATGAGAATCCCCCTTTTATTAGAAACGATAGTTACTATCGTTTCTTTTTTAATGTTAAATATAATATAACAATTGTAGATGAGATTATATATACATACAAACTAGGTAATAGATAAGGAGAAACATTAAAGTTACTTATGTTTAATGATACTGGTATATTTGATGCAATCTTAAATATGTTAAGATTTAATATAACGTACGTAATTATTGTGCTTATAATTCCTTGCAACAGTTTATAGAACATTAATTCTTTTAATTTAATCCCTATTTTATATACAAAAGAGTATACTTGAAAGATTATCATAAACGAGCTAAAAGACAAAGTAAAAGATGTTAATAGTATTGCAGTAGTTGTATTTAGAGGCAATATAGAAACCGATTGTATTCCTGTTGTGATTTCAAATATACCTGCTAAAAAACTCTTAATTAAATTTGGTGCTTTTAAATCGTTTAATAGGATGCTTGGAACAAGTGAAAATATTATTAAATATCCTAAAATTATTCCTAATGTCTTAAAAGAATTTAGTGTTGATGTAAGCAATATATCAAATGGAGAAGATATTTTGTAAAAACTATTTGAAATTGATACATTTTGTTGTATAATATGCTGTGAGTAAGGATAACATATTCCAATAATTATACTGGATAAAAAATGTGAAATAAGTAGAATTATTCCTATACTCAAACTATTAAACATACTTATACCAATAGCACAAAGAATATATGATGGACTTGCATTGTTTGTAAATGAGACAAGCTTTCTTGCAAGAGGTAAGGATATTTTTCCATCGTTATATAATTTAGCTATGCATTTGGCAGAGTTGGGATATCCTAAAAGAAAGGATATAAGTATAATAAAAGTAGCATCTTTTGGGATTCTAAATATTTTAGATAATATTTTAGATATACCAAATGATAAGTTATATATAAGATTAGTATTTATTAATATTTCTGTTATAAGTAAGTAAATATATAAAGAAGGTACTAGCGTGTGAAGAAATATATTTAGCGAATTAGATACACATGTATATACATTTTCGGATCTAATAAATAGCAGAATTATACATAGGTAAATAAATATATTAGTAATAAATATTTTGGTTTTGCTGGTAGATACAATCTTCATAAAAACACCTAATAGATATTACTAAAAAGGAGAATAATATATGCAATATGTAGAAGATTTTGTGGACTTCAAATTAATAGACATGGCTGGTGGAGAAAAACTAGAACGTTGGGGTAAATATTTGTTAATTAGACCAGATCCACAAATAGTATGGAATAAAAAGAGTAATCCTAAACTTTGGGAACAAGCAGATGCCAGATATATTAGAAGCAAAACCGGCGGTGGACACTGGGAGGTTAAAAAGAAGCTACCAGATAGTTGGCAGGTTTCATATAACAAATTAAATTTTAATATTAAACCAATGGGATTTAAACACACTGGACTTTTCCCAGAACAAGCAGTTAACTGGACATATATGAAGGAAAGAATTGCAGCAAGAAAGAAAACAGGCAAAGATACTAAAGTATTAAATCTATTTGCATATACTGGTGGAGCAACAGTAGCGTGTTTAGAGGCCGGTGCTAGCGTGTGCCATGTAGATGCATCTAAAGGTATGGTAGCTTGGGCTAAAGAAAATGTAATTAGTTCAGGACTTAAAGATGCGCCAGTTAGATTTATAGTAGATGATGTAATAAAATTTGTTAAAAGAGAAATTAAAAGAGGAAATAAATACGATGCAATAATAATGGATCCACCAAGCTACGGAAGAGGTGCAAATGGTGAAGTGTGGAGCATAGAAAAAGATTTAGAAGGGCTTTTAGAGTTATGTGTAGAGTTATTATCTAAAGATGCAGAGTTTGTAGTAATAAATACATATACAGGCGGACTTTCTGGAACGGTTATTTCCAATCTTTTAACTATGGTGCTAGAAGAGTCTAGAAAAGATTTAATAAAAAAAGGTAGAATTGTAACAGACGAAATAGGAATTAAAATGGAAAACTCATCTTTTGTTCTTCCTTGTGGAATAACAACAAAGTGGGAAAATGGAGGTATATAATATGCAAGAATCAGTAGGTAATTTATCCTTAAAAGAAAGAATCGGTCAAATGTTTATAGTTGGCCTTGATGGGACTGAAACAGATGCGGATATAACTGAGTTAATTCAAACATATAAAATAGGTGGTGTATACATTAGAGAAAGAAATATGTATACAGTAGAAAAACTACAAAACTTAATCAACGAATTGAAAGCGGCTAATGCAGGAAATTCTGTACCGTTGTTTGTAGCAACAGAACAAGAAACAGGAAGAGGTAATGTTTTACCAGATGAAATAAGAGCAATACCTGCTATGAAATATATAGTAGAAAATGCAGATAAATCTGTTGTATATGATACAGCAAATTTAACAGCCGACCTTTTAAGAAAGTTAGGCTTTAACATGAATTTTGCGCCGCTTATGGATATGGGTGGTATGGTAAACGGTGTACCTTTAGGGGATAGATGTATTTCTGAAGGCAATACTACATTGATATCAGGAACTGCAGTGCAAATTGTAAATGCTCATAAGAATAATGGCATAATACCAGTTCCTAAATATTTCCCAGGACATTCTACAACAAAAGCTGAAAGAAGCAATCTAGTAATACCATATACAAATAAATCTATAGCTAAATTAGAACATTTAGATTTAGCGGGATTTAAATATTTGATAGAAGAAGGTATTGAAACGATGTTAGTTGGACATATACATCTTTCTAAATTAAATATGTTTACACCAGCATCTTTGTCCCATAAAGTAATAGATAAAGTATTAAAACATAGATATAACTTTAATGGAATTACAATAGCGGATGATTTAGCCAGCATGTCAATAGCAGTACAATATGGATTAAAACCTGCTGTACATAAAGCAATTCTAGCCGGAAATGATATCATGATAATATCTAATGCAGGAAAAGTAAAAGCAATATTAGAAGATTTAGAAAAACAAATTTCTAAAGGTAATATCGATGGAAAAGTAATTGAAAATAGAGTTCAAAAAATACTTGATCTTAAACTAAAATATAATATAAATGATAATGAAGTTCCTTCTATAAATATAGATTTAGAAAATGAAAAAATAGAAGAATTAATTAAAAGAATTAGACAAATAGGATAATAGTAATATAAATAATGAAAATAATATAACCCCAAGGGTTTCATCCCTTGGGGTTTATAGTATTTATAAGGTTTAATTTAGCTATTTATTATTAGCATCCGCAACAACAAACTAAAATTACTATAATAAGTATTATCCATATACAGCAGCAGTTTCCACCACCGAAACCACCAAATCCTCCTTGGCATCCACCGCATTGGTTACCGCAACCGCATCCACATCTTTCATCTATCATATTAAATCCTCCTTTAACTATTGAAGAAACTATTAGTCATATGAGTAGGACCTGTAAGCTTGAAATAATCGCCTTGGCTAATAGAATCATTAGAATTCTGTTTAAAGAAAATTAATATAAGCAAGACAAACCAAATAATCCAATTCGAATAATTATTGTCGTTATTTTGCCACCACATGTAAACTCCTTTGCTATATACAATCTGTTGTATATATTACATAATATGTAAAAATAAATATCTTGTTACAATAAAAAAGATTTATATATAGTATTGAAAAAAATATATTTATATAATAAAATTTTTATAAATAGAGGTAAAAGTTTGAAGAAGATATTATATAATACATTTAAGTATATAGGAATCTTTATTTTGCTAGTATCTATTGCCCTTATGCTCCTTGTTATTACAGCTATGATACCAAAAGAGCGAATAGAAAATAATATGAAAGAATCTGTTCAGTTCTATAAAGATAATCAAGGAATAGCAGGGAAAATTGGACATGAGTATGCGTTTAGGCATTATTACGCAGACTCAATATTATTAAATATTATATATAACATAGATACAGATAAGCCAGTAGAATCTGTACTATGGTCAAAGTATTATGAAACTATAAAGATAGATATAAATAAAGATTTTATTGAAACGGTAGAACAGTCAAAAGAGGCTAATCAACAATATTTAAGATATTGGCATGGAAGCATGGCAGTATTAAGGCCGCTATTTGTTATCTTTAATGTAAATCAAATATACAGTATAAACAAAGTAATTTTATTTGGACTTGCAATAGCATTGTTCATAATATTGTTTATGAAACACAAAGTTCTTGCGATAACCTATCTAATATCGCTAATTATGACAACATTTAACATAGTTCCGATGTGCTTTGAATATTCATGGACATTTTACATCATGTTCATTGTATCAATAATAATAGCATTAAGTGAAAAAGGTAAGAGCGATAATTATTTTTGCATGCTCTTTTTTATAACTGGTATAATAACATGTTATTTAGATTTTTTAACAACTGAAATAATAACATATTTTGTACCTATGTTAATATTAATAGCGTTAAGGAATAAAGAAAAACGAATAGAAAAGTTTAAGAATGCTTTAAGTTTAGTAATAAAAACCGGTTTGCTGTGGCTTGTAGGTTATGCGTTGATGTGGGTTGCAAAATGGGGTATAGCAGGTGCCGTATTAAACATAAATCCAATTATATATGTAAAAGATAATTTACTACAAAGGGTTTATAGTCACATATCTTTTATTAATGCGGGTGGATTTAATTCTACAGCGGTGATTAAAAATTTTTGGACATTATATCCAATATTTTTTGGAAACAATGTTGTTGCACAAGCATGGATAATTGCAGGTTTGGTACTTATATTTGCAATAGTTATAGATTGGAATAATCTTAAAGGTAAATGGATAGCTGTAATATATCTAATATTAGCAATGGCACCGTATGCAAGATATTATTTCTTAACTTCACATTCTTGGAGTCACTTCTTTTTTACATATAGAAGTCAGATGATTACAATAATTGCATTAGGCTTGCTAATTATGGAGTGTTTCAATTATAATATATTAAGAAAGATAAAAAGAAAGACGGGTGCTAAAGATGAATGAATTGGAATTAACAATATTAATACCATGTCTTAATGAAGAAGAAACACTAGCAATATGTATAAACAAAGCAAAATCCTTTCTGGAAAAAAATAATATTAAAGGTGAAGTTTTAATAGCAGATAACGGAAGTACAGACAAATCTATTGAAATTGCTAAAGATAATGGCGCTAGAGTTATAAACGTATCACATAAGGGTTATGGAAATGCATTAAGATACGGAAGTAAAGAAGCTTGCGGAACATATACAATTATGGGAGATGCGGATGACAGTTATAACTTCTCTGAACTGGAAGATTTTATTAAATATTTAAGAGAAGGTTATGATTTTGTAATTGGAAATAGATTTAAAGCAAATTTGGAAAAACGGAGCAATGCCGTTTTGGAATAGGTATTTAGGCACTCCGGTTATATCTTTTATTGGTAGACTTAGAAGTAAAACTAAAATAGGAGATTTTAATTGTGGTTTAAGAGGTTACAATACAGAAAAAATAAATTCATTAAATTGTAAATGCGAGGGCATGGAATATGCAACTGAAATGATATTAAGAGCTGGCAAGGCTAAATTAAAAATAAAAGAAGTGCCAATAAATTTCTACAAAGATAAAAGAAATAAGCCACCACACTTAAGACCGATTAGAGATGGTATAAGGCATCTAAAGATGCTTTTTAATAAATTATAAGGAGGAAAACATATGAAAAGAAAACAAGGAATATCATTAATAGTATTGGTAATTACAATAATAGTAATGATAATATTAGCGGCTGCCGTAGTTATTACATTAAATAACACAGGAATAATTGGCAGAGCAAACGAAGCGGTTGACGCGACAAACTACAAACAAGTAGAACAATTAGCAAATTTAATTTGGTCTGAAGAGTTTTTAGCAGGAAAAAGGGACCAAGCATTAAAAGATTCTGTATTAGAAAAATTAGAGGATTATAAAGATAAATATGAATTTGAAGTAAATAATGGTGGTGTAACAGTAACATTACC
This sequence comes from Clostridia bacterium, assembly GCA_017521005.1. GTDB lineage: Bacteria > Bacillota > Clostridia > TANB77 > CAG-465 > UMGS1649. Next base: position 58,618 of record JAFXEC010000015.1, read on the forward strand.
AGGTGCTGTAAAACTAGTAAAAAATGAATATGGATTCTATTTTGATAAATTATATTTAACTAATAGTTTAACAAGTGTATCAGGGAACCCAGTACTAGGTTATGCGTTTTTTGAGAATGGAACATATGTGGGATATACTATAAATGTTACAGAAACAGGAGAAGTATTAGTAGTTGCTGGAACATATGGAACAGTAGATGGATATGCTGATTTGAGTGCAAACATTTCGGGTGTAGCTAATTTTACATTCTCTGAGGATGGAAAAACTATAACAAATTCAACTCCTTACACAATGACAATGATGGAAAAAGAAACTGTTACAGGAATTAAATATGGTGTAGAATATATAGATGGTACAGATAAATTAACGATTGATGCTACTGGTAAAGTTGCAACATATTATAATGGGAACCTTATGTCAGAAAGTGTATATAACGTGCTTTGTGATAAACATGTATACACATATGGCGGTGGTTCTGGTGCAAGAAAGATATCAGTGTCTCCATTTGGAGAAGATTTAATATTCCAAACAGCAGGAAGATATAATTATGCAAGAAAAACAAGCTCAGCTAAAGTTGGCGCATATCTTGGCTCAACATATGTTGATGAAGATGGTAATGAATTAGTGCTAAAATCTGATGGAACAATAACCATTACTGGTGCAACACCATACAGTTCTACATACACATATATGGATACAGCTAACATGTATGTAGATGGTAATGGAACAGACAGTTATATACCATTATTATCTGGTAAAGCGATAGCTTGTTCTAAAACAGGAAAGATGTTTGTACTTAAATAATAATTAAGAGTGATTAGGTTGTGCCTAGTCACTTTTTTATTAATATTATGTATATTGTTCTTGAGAATTAACTTAGAGTGTGGTATAATTCAAGGCATAATATAGATGCGGGTGTAAAAGTTGAAAAGAAGTAGAATTATTTGTAGCATAATTACAATAATATATATGCTATTGCTAGTATATATAGCTATCTGCTTATTAAAAAATAGCATAACTGTAAAAAGTGATTTAGGCTTTGGAATAAAGCTTGTATATATGCTTATTTTAATAAGTAGTATTTCTATGTATATGTGGCTAAAAAAGAGGTTAAACAAAAAAGTAACAAGCACAAAAATAATGGTACTATACAGGTATATGTACCTTGCGGTTCTGACGCTTGTTACAAGAATAGGTATGGTGTTTGTATTTACCAAAAGGAATGTAGAAATAATACCACCATCGTTTGGCCAAGGGTTGGGTTCTTATCTTTTCAAACTAGTTAATTTAGTTATTGGTAATACTATTTACACAAATGTTATAATAAATACAACGATTACATATATTGTGGTCGTATTAATAAAGAAAATATTAGAGAATATTACAAAGAGCGATTTCTTATCCGCAACAGCAACAATATTATATATATTTCTACCACAGTCGTTATATTTTGTAATAGAATATAATAGATATAATTACAATTTGTTATTTGTATTAACAGGATTCTATATAATATTAAATATAATAGATTTAGTAAAACAATATAAATTAAAAACAAAGAAATATTTATACATGTCTTTAATATTAGGTGGTATAGCAAGTATAGATATAATACTTGGTGGTTCGTGGATGTTTTGGATGCTATTTGTAACAACTTTAACAGCTGCAGCGACATATATAGATATAGCACACATATCTTTTGGTGAAAAAATAAAATCAAAAGTTTCGTTTAATATAAAGAAAATATTATATAAAATAGAACAAACTAATTTCTCAAAATTAATTAATACAGCGTTAATAGTATTAGCATTAACAGGTGTTGTTACAATAATAGTTAGTTTAACAACATCTTCTACAAATTTTGTATTTACAACAAATATATCAGAACTTGTAAATAGAACTATAGAAGCGTTAAATACATCTAGAAATTATTATATAGTTCTAATAGTATTAATAGTGTTATTAGAAATAATAGGCGTAATATTAAAAAGAAATTTAGATATAAAAATGGTAGCTGTAAAGATTCTAAATATACTTGTAATTATTTCAATGATGTTAAGTAAAAATGTAACATATACCGCAACAATTTTTGATGTAACATTAATATTATTGCTTGTTTCAAACATGTGTAATATATATTATAATAGAGAAGAGAAGATAAAATTATTAAAAGATAGAAACGATTAATTTAATACAAATAAAATAGAAGGAGGAAATTATGGCATATTATTCAGAAGATTTAATAGATGAAATCTTAGCATCTACAGACATAGTAGAAGTAGTAAATGAATATGTACCATTAAAAAGAAGAGGCGCGAACTACTTGGGTTTATGTCCTTTCCACAAAGAAAAGACTCCTTCTTTTACTGTGTCAGCGGACAAGCAAATATATAAATGTTTTGGATGCGGACAAGGAGGTACAGTAATACAATTTGTATCTAAACTAGAAAATCTAGATTTTAGGGAAACATTAGAAACATTAGCAGAAAGAGCTAATATAGATTTAGAAAAATTTAAGACAAATACTACTGTAGATACAAAAAAAGATTTAAGAGATACAATACTTGAAATAAACAAATCTACGGCAAGATATTTCTTTGATGCATTAACAGAAGAAGTTAAGAAAGAAAAGAGTATCCTTAAAGATTATTTAATAAAAAGAGACTTGGATTCAAAAACTATAACTAGATTTGGCCTAGGATACGGTTCTAAGAGTTCAGAAACTCTAATGGCATACTTAACAAGGTTGGGGTATAGAAAAGAGGATATTTTGGCTGCTGGAGTTGTTTCAAAAAATATGCGTGGAGACATATACGAAAATTTTGCAGGTAGATTAATATTCCCAATCTTTGACACAAGAGATAGAGTAATTGCTTTTGGTGGTAGAGTATTAGACAACTCTTTACCTAAGTATGTTAATTCGCCAGAAAACGCATTATACCACAAAGGTAGCAATTTATACGGAATGAATGTTGCAAAAAAAGAACAATTAAATTCTGTAATAATTGTTGAAGGATATATGGATACAGTAGCTCCGCATAAGTCTGGTATTACAAATGTTGTAGCAAGTTTGGGTACTGCTTTTACAGAAAAGCAAGCGAAATTGCTTAAGAAATATACAGATACTGTAATTATTTCATATGACCAAGATGCTGCCGGACAAAATGCTACATTAAGAGCAATAGATATACTTGTTAAAGAGGGACTTAAAGTTAAAGTATTAAGACTAGATAAAGAAGATGCAAAAGATCCAGATGAATATATTAAAAAGTATGGAAAAGAACGCTTTGAAGATTGTGTAAAGAAAAGTATTTCACATATAGAGTATAAGATAAGCAGAATGGAAAAACTACTAGAAGATGACAATAACTTTGATAACAAAGTTAAATTCTTAAGTAGAACGGCAGATATTTTAGCAACTCTTGAAAACGATATAGAAAGAGAAATGTATGTAGATACAATTGCAAAGAAATATAACGTAAGTAAAGCGGCAATTGAATCTGAAATAAATAAAAAGCTTAAAAAGAATGTTAAAGAGGAAAAAGTAGTCAAGGTTAAAGAAAAAGTAGCTGAACGAAAAGAAAAAGGCCCTTTGACACTCAGAAAGAAGCAAGAAGAATATATAGTGGCTATGTTACTTGGTAAAGATAAAAAATTAATTAACCAAGTACTAGATAGATTTAACGAAAGAGATTTTGTATACGAGGATGTGCGAAACTTATTTATCTTCCTAAAGGAATTAAATAACGAGCAAGATATAACAAAGATTAATGTATTAACAAGAATCTCTGATAGTGACACCTTAAACTTAATTACTGAAATTTTAGCAATTAACCTATCCGATTTTGATAAAGATAAACTTTATACAGAAATGGATAAAACATTTAAGAAGTATTATTACCAAAACAGAAGAGAAGAGATATTTAAAGAATTAGAAAAAGAAAATATATCTAAAGATGAAAAGGAATTTCTTGAGGTAGAACTTAAACAAATAATGCTAAAAATTGCTAAAATGAAATAAAAAAAGAAAAAAGGTTGTAATTTAAAATTTAATGTTGTATAAATTTAATATTAGGGAGAGAATAATATAATGGGAAGAAAAAAGGAATCTGAAATAAAGGAAGTAGAAGTAGTGGAAGAAGTTAAAACTAAAAAAACTACAAAAGCATCTAAAAAGAATGCTAAAGAAACAGCTATAGCAGAATTTGTAGAAGCAGCAGTAGCTAAAAAAGGATTTACATATAAAGAAATAGTAGATTACATGGGTGAAAAGGGTCTAGCTCCAGAAGATGTAGACGCTTTATATCAAAAACTTGAACAAGCTGGTATAGAAATGATAGACGAAACTAAAAAAGAAGATGACATAATACCAGAAGAACCCGATGAAGATGAAGAAGTAAAAGATGATAGCCTAATAGAAAAAATGGCGCAAGGAGATAAATCAGTATCTCTTGCTGAATTAGATATTGAACCAAACTTAGAAGATATTTCTGAAATTGAAAAAAATATATTATTAGAAGATGATATAAATGATTTCTCATTTATAGACAATATAAGTGTAGACGATCCTGTAAGAATGTTCTTAAAAGAAATAGGAAAGATAGAACTATTATCTTTAGATGAAGAAGCAGAGCTTGCAGAAAGAATGGTTCAAGGAGATAAAGCTGCTAAGAAAAAACTTGTAGAATCTAACCTAAGACTTGTTGTAAGTATAGCTAAAAGATATATAGGTAGAGGAATGCACTTCTTAGATTTAATACAAGAAGGAAACCTTGGCTTAATAAAAGCTGTAGATAAATTTGACCCAGTAAAAGGATTTAAATTTAGTACATATGCTACATGGTGGATTAGACAAGCGATAACAAGAGCAATTGCCGACCAAGCTAGAACAATAAGAATACCAGTACACATGGTTGAAACAATAAATAGACTTATGAGAGTATCTAGACATCTATTACAAACTATGGGAAGAGAACCAACTCCAGAAGAGATAGCTGCAGAAATGGAAATACCAGTAGATAAAGTAAGAGATATATTAAAAATATCTCAAGATCCAATATCTCTAGAAACTCCAGTTGGTGAAGAAGATGATAGTAGCGTTGGAAACTTTATTCCAGATGACGATGCGCCATCTCCATCAGATCAAGCAGCAGATGTTCTACTTAAAGAACAAATAGAAGAAGTAATGGAAACATTAACACCAAGAGAAGCTAGAGTATTAAGACTTAGATTTGGTTTAGAAGATGGAAGAACAAGAACTCTTGAAGAAGTTGGTCGTGAATTCATGGTAACTCGTGAAAGAATAAGACAAATAGAAGCAAAAGCTTTAAGAAAATTAAGACATCCATCAAGAAGTAAAAAATTAAAAGATTTTATGAGCACAGACAAATAAAAATAAAAGAGCAGTAGTTTTAACTACTGCTCTTTATTACGCTTACAAGCGCTTCATAAGTCTGTTAAGCTGGTATCTGAATTCTTCTTCGGTAAGAACTGTGTCGGAACGGTCATCCTTTCCAGTGGTGTGAATCAGGATTTTGCCCTTGAACTTAGGAAGCACGATTTCTCTGAAAATAACATTTGTTTCAAAGAGTGCATCGTAAGCTTTTGTGATGAGTTCGGTGTATTCATCGCTGTATCTGTTGTAAGGGACTCCGTTAAACCAGAGGGTTTGGGAATCTTTCCAATCGTTTAAGATTGCAGACATTTTGTATGCGGCCATGCCGGAATAGTTACGCATAAAAATATTTTGCAAATCTTTATCTTGAATCTTAAGTCCTTGCAAGAAGGATTCCATAGAAGGGCAGGTTATCTGCTTCTCAGAAAGATTTGTTGTGGGATATAACCCATAGAGAATAAACTCATGTGGGTAAAGATTGGAAAGAGAAGCAGACCTGGGATCTCCGTATGAGATGTTTACAACGTTTTCGTCGCTTGAAAGAAAACCACATTCATCGCATCTGTAAAGTGGATTTACATGAATGGGTAACCGCTTAGCGGTTTTGCCACATACCGGGCAAATGATTGAGTTTTTAGGTTCTGTCATTTGTATCTCTCCTTAATTAAAGTTGACGTATTTCATTGCGAGCAGACATTTTAACCATTGCCTGGGACATAAAATGCCACTCGTATTTTGTGATTGATTGAGCAACTCCACCTTGAAGTGCCCAACCTTCTTTAAGAAGTTTGTTGACCTTTTTCTCGAGCTCTTCGGCAACTTTGTAAAATTCGCCGCCTTGTGCATAAACTACTTGGTATTCCATATGAACTCCTTTATTTAAGATTCTTTCGTGAGAACTTGATATACAACGAAATATGTGGATTCGGTGTGAGGGACAATTTTAAGATTGCCTCTTAATTGCCAACCAGCCTTAAGAAGTTCGTTTACTTCTTTTTCAACCTTTTTGATTGCACCTGCAAAAGATGTCGCTGCTTCTACTTGAACTACTTTGTACTCCATACTTTAAATCTCCTTTAAATAATTATTTTTTGGTTCTTTGTATCAAAGTGAAAATATTATATCACAGAAATTGGCAAATGACAATAAAAGAGAACAAAAGGTTACATAAAACTAAAATAGATACAAAAAAATACAAGTATGTTGAATACTTGCATTTGGTGGGAGGGGATGGATTCGAACCATCGTAAGCGTACGCTAACAGATTTCTTACTACCATAACTTTCGTTACCATTAAATAATGTTTGTAGTCTGGACTTTCTCTTTATCTCGATAGGAGATACCTGGTATAAAGTCTCTACACTCAAAGATTAAATCTTTTAGCTCGGGATTGTCATCAGCATTACCTGTTAAGAGTTCCCCGAATTAGCCAGATTATCATCACACAATCACTTGTATGAGCTGCAAATTTAGGTTTGAACCAAAGATTACAGTCTGCCTCCTTTAGCCACTCGGACACCCGCCCATATAAAATATTGTTCACTACTTTATGTGTGGTGGGCCTTCAAGGATTCGAACCTTGGACCCACCGGTTATGAGCCGGTTGCTCTGACCAACTGAGCTAAAGGCCCACACATCGTAGCGAACAAACTTATTATAATTAATTTGAGATGGAATGTCAATACTATTTTTGAAAAAAGTATAAAAAAACCAAAAAACTTTTCTGCGTT
>JAFXEC010000016.1 GCA_017521005.1 Clostridia bacterium
AACTTGAAGAAGAAAGAGCAAAGAATAAAAAAGATTAAAAGAAAATATAAAAAGCGGATAAAATTTAATTCTATCCGCTTTTTATTGTTTCATAGCACAAACTATGGACACTAATGTATTACTATTATATGAGCAATAGAGTGTGCTTATACTATAAATAAAAACGATAGCCTTTTGGCTATCGGAATCTAATGATAACATCCCTTGCGGGATGGACACTAATGTTACTAATTTAAGTATAAACTATTTTATTAAAAAAATCAACAATTTAATTCTTTAATGTTTGTTTTCTAAAGGACGCAAGATATACATTTTTTTCAATTGTTCATTTATTTTATACCAATCATTTATAGATATTGTAACCATAGTACCTTTTTTGCGATATGGTTTTACGAATCTTACCTTACTTATAACGCGTAATTGTTCTACTAACACGGTAGAGTCAATTTTGTTTAAATCTATGTGATACCAGTAGTTATCGTTTAATCTTTTAGAAGTTAAAGGAAGGATTGTACATATTGGGGATGTAGAATAGGATTTTAATACTATAACAGGTCGTAATTTGTTTTGTTCACTGCCGATGTTTATGCCTAAATTGCACCAATAGATGAAATTATTATAAATAGGAAATGTTGGAAGTTTAGAATGATATCTTAATATAGTTTTATCTTTAGTCCATTTTGAAAACTCAAGGCTATCAGTATTATTAATATCTTGTAATATAAGTTCGGTTTCTTTTAAGTTATCAGATATTTCTTTGTTCATATATTCACCTCGGCAACAGTATAACATAGTTTTAATAGAAATAAAAGAAAAAATATAAAAGAGACAAAAGGTTACAAATATCTACAAAAAAACAAATATCAATAGATATTTCCACGGTACTTTATATAAATTACTTCATAAAATATATCAGGTGATATATTTTATGCTTAAAAGAATTAAAGAATTATACTTAGATGCAAAGAACATAGCTTCAAAAGATCCTGCAGCAAGAAATATATTTGAAGTTATATTATTGTATCCAGGTTTTCATGCATTAATTTATTATAGACTAGCCCACTGGTTATATCTAAAAGGATTAAGATTTATACCAAGATGTATTTCGCAGCTAGGAAGATTTTTAACGGGAATAGAAATACATCCTGGAGCTATAATTGGAAAGAGGTTATTTATAGATCATGGGATGGGAATAGTAATTGGTGAAACGGCAGAAATAGGAGATGACTGTACTATTTACCACGGAGCAACGCTAGGTGGTACTGGTAAGGATAAAGTTAAACGTCATCCTACTATCGGTAATAATGTTTTAATAGGCGCTGGGGCAAAAGTATTAGGTCCAGTGTACATTGCAGATAATATTAAGATAGGAGCTGGAACAGTTGTAGTAGAGAACTTTAATGAATGTGGAATAACAATAATTGGTGAAAAAGGAAGAAAGAAAAAGTAACAAAATGTGTAGAAAAAATGGGATTTATAACATAATTAGCACTCTTTATGTGAAAGTGCTAATTTTTTTAATTTTTTTTATAAAAACTGTTGACAATATATAATAACGGATGTATTATATAGGGGAAATTAGCACTCGAGGTGTTAAAGTGCTAATAGGGTGAATAGAATGGAATTAGATGAAAGAAAAAAGAAGATTCTAGCCACAGTAGTAGAAAGTTATATTGAGTCAGCAGAACCGGTTGGTTCAAAGCAAATAGCAGAAGAATATGGTATTAGTTCTGCAACTATAAGAAATGAACTTAAGCTATTAGAAGACTATGGATTGTTAGAACAACCACATGTCTCAGCAGGAAGAGTACCATCTACAGAAGGGTATAGATATTATGTAGATAATCTAATGAAAAATGATACACTAGCAATGGTGGACATAGATTATATAAACAATAATATCGTAAGTTATGGAAGTGTAGAAAAGACATTAGAACATGCTGCTGAAGTTGTAGCTAAAGTATTAAACTTACCAACAGTACTTAATGTAAAATCTAGTGACGTGGTTGAACAAGTAAAAATATTAAAGATATCTGAAAAGGTTCTCTTAATTATACTTATGTCTAAGTCTGGAACAGTTAAAGATGTTATTGTTCAAATAAATGATACTTTACCTGAAGAAAGAATAGATGAATTAACAACGTTACTAAATAAGAACTTGAAGGGAACACCACTTGAGAATTTATCGCTTGTGTTAAACGATATGATTCACAAGGAGTTGAAGAAATTTTCTCATGTGTTAAGTGAGATAAATAAGAACATGTTAGATAAAGTTACAAAGAGAAAGACTGAAGTTAAAGGCGATATATCTAATATGTTAGCTTTACCAGAATTCTCAGATGCTGAAGAAATTAAGAAATATCTAAATGTAGTAGGAACAAACAATATAATAAATGAAGTATTAGAAAAAGTTGAAGCAAATGATGTTTCTGTTATTATTGGAAATGAGCATAAAGAGTTACTTCTTAAAGATTACACTTTAGTATCACTTGATGTAACAGATAATACAACTAACGCAAGTCTTGGAATAATATCTCCAAAGAGAGTAGATTATTCTAAAACTATAAATACATTAAAATTAGTTAATGAAAAACTAAGAAAGATTTTTAATAAGGATTAAGGAGGTGTTATTGTGGCAAAAAGTAAGGCAGAAGAAACACTTGAAACAAAAGAACAAGTAGACAGCAAAGAAGCAGAAGCTTACATTAAGAAATTAAATGAAGATTTAGAGGCACAAAAGAAACTGGCAGATGAATATTGTGATGGCTTAAAAAGAAATATGGCTGAATTCGATAATTACAAAAAGAGAATGAACAAAGAAAAAGAAACATTGTATTCATCAACATTATCTAGTGTAATATCTGAAATGTTACCAATAATAGACAACTTTGAAAAAGCTAAAGATGCTGAATGTTCAGATGAAACATATAAGACAGGGATATCGATGATATATACACAGTTAATAGAAATGCTTAAAAAACAAGGTGTAGAAAAAATACCGGATTTAGGCGAAACATTCGATCCAGACATACACGAAGCAGTAATGAGTATAGAAGATGAAACTAAAGGCGAAAAGGAAATCGTTGAAGTATTTAGAACTGGATATAGAATGAAAGATAAAGTAGTGCGTCACTCACTAGTTAAAGTGGCAAATTAATTAAATGGTTACAACTTAAATATATTAATAAAACAGAAATGTAAATAAATATATTTAAGCTATACATAATTTTTGTAGTATTAGGAGGAATTAAATTATGTCAAAAGTAATAGGAATCGATTTAGGAACAACTAACTCATGTGTAGCTGTTATTGAAAATGGAGAACCAACAGTTATAACAAGTTCTGAAGGTGCAAGAACTACTCCATCAATAGTAGGATTTGCAAAAAATGGAGAAAGATTAGTAGGTCAAGTAGCTAAACGTCAAGCAGTTACTAATCACGATAGAACAGTAGTATCTATTAAAAGAGATATGGGTTCAAACAAAAAAGTTAAAATAGATAACAAAGAGTATTCAGCACCAGAAATATCAGCAATGATACTTCAAAAAATGAAAGCTGACGCAGAAGCATTTACTGGTGAAACTATAACTCAAGCAGTTATTACAGTTCCAGCATACTTCTCAGACTCTCAAAGACAAGCAACTAAAGACGCTGGTAAAATAGCAGGTCTTGAAGTTCTAAGAATTATAAACGAACCTACAGCAGCAGCTTTAGCTTATGGTCTAGATAAAGATAAAGACCAAAAGATAATGGTTTATGACTTAGGTGGAGGAACATTCGACGTATCTATACTAGATATTGGTGATGGTGTATTTGAAGTTCTTGCTACAGCAGGTAACAACAAACTTGGTGGAGATGACTTCGACCAAAGAATTATGGATTACTTAGTATCTGAATTTAAGAAAGAACAAGGAATAGATTTAAGCTCAGATTCTATGGCAATGCAAAGATTAAAAGAAGCTGCAGAAAAAGCTAAAATTGAATTATCTTCAACAGCTACTGCAAGCATTAACCTACCATTCATCACAGCTGATGCAACTGGACCAAAACATATGGATATAACTTTATCTAGAGCTAAATTTGAAGAATTAGTATCTGATCTAGTAGAAGCTACAGTAGGACCAGTTAACCAAGCTATGAAAGACTCTGGTATGTCATTTGATAAAATAGATAAAATATTATTAGTTGGTGGTTCAACAAGAATACCTTTAGTTCAAGAAACAGTTAAGAGATTAACTGGTAAAGAACCATACAAGGGAATCAACCCAGATGAATGTGTTGCTATCGGTGCAGCAATTCAAGCGGGTGTATTAACAGGTGATGTTAAAGGTCTAGTACTTCTAGATGTAACACCTCTATCTCTAGGAATTGAAACATTTGGTGGAGTATTTACAAAACTTATTGAAAGAAATACAACAATACCAACTAAAAAATCTCAAATATTCAGTACAGCAGCTGATGGTCAAACTTCTGTTGAAGTACACGTTCTTCAAGGTGAAAGAGAAATCGCTGCATACAACAAAACACTTGGAAGATTTAGCTTAACAGGAATACCACCTGCACCAAGAGGAGTACCTCAAATCGAAGTATCTTTCGATATTGATGCTAACGGTATCGTTCACGTAACAGCTAAAGATATGACTACAAACAACGAACAAAAAATAGCTATAACAGCATCTTCAAATCTATCTGAAGAAGAAATCGAAAAAGCAGTTAAAGAAGCTGAAGCACATGCTGCAGAAGATAAGAAGAAGAAAGAAGAAGTTGAAGTTAGAAACAATGCAGATTCTATGGTATACAACACAGAAAAAGCATTAAAAGAACTTGAAGGAAAAGTTTCTGATGATGAAAAAGCTAAAGTTGAAGCTGAAATTGCTAACGTTAAGAAAGCTCTTGAAGGAACAGATACAGAAGCTATAAAAGCAGCAAACGAAAAATTAACTCAAGTATTCTACGAAATTTCTCAAAAATTATATGCTGAAGCAGCTAAACAAGCAGAAGCAAATAATGCAAATGGTGCAGAAGACGTTGTTCATGATGCAGATTACAAAGTAGAAGACGAATCTGAAAACAAATAAGAAATTTAAGTTGGAAACGGGATTTAACTAATTCCGTTTCTTACTAGAAAGGGACTATAATGGCTAGTAAGGATTATTATGATATTCTTGGAGTGCAAAAGTCTGCAACTCAAGATGAAATAAAAAAAGCATATAGACAGAAAGCAAAACAATATCATCCGGACTCAAACCAAGGTAATGAAAAAGAAGCAGAAGCTAAGTTTAAAGAAGTTTCTGAGGCGTATAGCGTGTTATCCGATGAAGGCAAAAGAGCACAATATGATAGATTTGGTGCCGATGCTGTAAACGGTAATGGATATGCGGGATATGGTGCTGGCGGATACGGAGCAGGAGGATTTGACTTCTCTGGATTTAATGGTGGTTTCGATATAGATCTTGAAGATATTATAGGTAGTATGTTTGGTGGTGGCTTTGGTGGCTACAAACAAGCAGCTAAAAATGGACCAGTTAAAGGTTCGGATATAAGATATAATATGAAACTTACTTTTGAAGAGGCTGTATTTGGTGTAAAGAAAGAAATTTCTATAACACGCAATGAATCTTGTGCTACATGTAAAGGTACTGGTTCTAAAACTGGTGAAAAAGTTACTTGCGATAAGTGTGGTGGACGCGGAAAAGTACAAACAGTACAAAATACTATCATGGGACAATTTAGCACGGTTAAAGTTTGTGATAAATGTAATGGCGAAGGTAAAGTAGTAAAAGAACCTTGTGAGACTTGCGCAGGAACAGGAACAGTTAGAAAAGCTAAGAAGGTTGAAATAAATATACCAGCAGGAATAGATGACGGGCAAGCAATAGCTTTACAAGGTCAAGGTGATGTTGGTAAGCGCGGTGGTCAAAATGGAGATTTATTCATAGTTGTATCAATTCTTCCACATAAAATATTTAAAAGAAAAGGAAGAGATATATACTTTGAAACTAAAATACCATTTGTAAAAGCGGTACTTGGCGGACCAATTAAAATACCAACGCTTGAAGGTGAGATGGATTTTGATATACCAGAAGGTACTCAACCAGATACAATCTTTACAGTAAGAAATAAAGGAGTTCCATATAGAAATAGTAGAGGAAATCTAGAATTTAAGGTTCAAATAGAAATACCTAAAAAGTTATCAGATAAGCAAAGAGAACTACTTGAACAATACGCAATATCTTGTAGCGAAGAGGTAACAACAAAGAAAAAAGGGTTCTTTGGAAAGTAGAATTGTAGAAAAGAAATATAGAAGCAGGGCTAAGGCTCTGCTTTTTATATTGAAAAATGCAGTAAAAAAATATATAATACTTACAGGTGATTAATGTGGAAAAAGTAGTAATACAATATGAACTTGATGAAAAGACATATATTGAAATAAATAGAGAATGCATAAAATATGAAAAGAAAGAAGATAGGGGAATAGTCAATTTCTTTTGCGGAGCAAATTTGCTATTGGGATTAATAGATTTACTTAAGGGGAATTTTATAGAATTTACTCCAAATAGAATATGGGTACATTTATTTTGTTTAATATTAATAATAATTGCTAATACGAATTTTCTTAAGGACTTTCTTGCTAGAAGAGCATTTAGAAAAAGCTTAAGAAAGAATGAACAAGAAGAAAATAAAAAGCGCATATTTGAATTCACGGAAGAAACATTTAGTGTTAGTCAGGGTAAGGAGAATAGTACGGCTTTATATAATAAGATAAAGAGAGTCGTAGAAACTAAAAATATGTTTTTCTTATATGTAGATGCTTTTAATTCAATTAAAGTTTTTAAGAGGTTTAGTACTGCTGAAGAAATAGATAATATAAGAAAAATATTACAATCTAATATAAAAAAATATAAGATTATTAATAAGTAGGTGATTAATGTGGAAAAGGTAGTAAGTAATGTAGAATATACAGAGGAATTATTAAAAGAATTTAATAGGTTACACAATAGATATAGCACAAGAGTATTAGACAAGTTTGTAAATGTATTAGCAACAATAATATTCATATGTGATTTGATTATATTATGTGTTTTAGGAATAACAGGTTTTGATATTACTTTAATATTAGCAAATCTAATATTTATATTTCTTTTAATAGGTATTAATACAGATGTAGTATCAGATTTTGCAACTAAAATGTTTCTAAAATCAGATAAGATTAACTTAAATTCTAAAGCAGAGCAAACATTTACAAAAGAGGCAGTAAGTACAGTAGATGAGCTTACTACTAGTACTATCCCATATAGCAAGTTATATAAAGTAATGGAAACAGAAAAATATATATTCTATTATTTAAATAAAATGCAAGCAGGTATAGTTGTAAAAGCAAATAATACGGATGAAGAAATAGAGTTTATATCTAGTACATTAAAAGAAAATGTAAAGAAATATATTGTATATAACAAGTAGGTGGATTATGTCTAAAAGATTTATAGTAGATAGTAAAAATATTAAAAAAGTGGATAACAACATTAGTATATTTGGTGATGAGGCTCATCACATAAATGTATTAAGATATAGAGTAAAAGATAAGGTATATATAAACGAATACGAAGTAGAAATTACTGAAATGGATAAAGAATATGTGTCAGGAGTAATAGTAGGTAGCTTAGAAGAAAAAGGTGTACCAAATACTAATGTTACATTGGTGCAAGCATACCTTAAATCAGATAAGATGGAGTATGTTACTCAAAAAGCAGTTGAGCTCGGTGCAAAAGAAATACTCCCAGTAATGTCTAAAAACTGTGTTGTTAAGCTAGATGAAAAAGATAAATTAAAGAAAGTAGATAGATTAAACAAGATTGCTAAAGAGGCGGTAGAACAATGTGGAAGAACAGATGAAGTGGAAGTGCTAGATGTAGAAAATTTGCTTAAAGTAGATTATTCTAGATTTGATGCCATACTTATTTGTCATGAAGCAAGTACAAACAGCTTAAAAGAGGCAATAAATAACATTAAAAATTTTAATAGCATAGCAGTAATAGTAGGACCAGAAGGTGGCCTTGATGAAAAGGAAGTAGAGGAACTTTTAAGAAATAAAAATGCATATGTAGTAAGCTTGGGTGAAAGAGTTTTAAGAGCTGAAACGGCAAGCTTTTCAATACTTAGTATTCTTTGGTATGAGTTAGGTTAAACTTGACAGTAAACATAATATATAGTATAATAAGTGAGCTTGAAACAAAGAGACTAAATTCATAATTGGAGGACGGTATGAAGCTAATTATCTATATAGCTTTAACAGCATTAGCAACTTGCGTATTATCGCAAACATTAAAACTTCTTTTTAACACAATGGTAAACAAAACGAAATTCAGCCTAAGGAAGATTACATCAGATGGTAATTATCCTTCTAGTCATACGGGATTTGTAACAAGTGTAACAGCTATTTCATGGATATATACGGTACGGGAAATCTTAAATTCAGAAAACGCTAGCATTAGCGTTTGGTGCTCTATGGCATTTACTGCTCTTGCAGTGGTTATTATTAGAGACGCTCTGGGGGTAAGATATACCGTACAAAAACTCTGTGAAACAGTAACCAAGCTTGCGGAAGGTTCTGAACATGAAGAGGAGATAAGAAAAGAGATGGATATTAAATCTGGACATAAACCATATGAGGTTATGGGCGGTGCAATCCTTGGAATTATCGTAGCCGGCTTTACATCATGTATTTACTACAAACTGTACAAGCTTTTGCCTATTGCAATTGTGGCATTTGTGCTTTATGTTGTGGTATCTATCTTGGTGTTAAAGAAGAAAACAAAAGAAAATGCAGCCTAATTACAAATTAGGCTGTATTTTTTCGCCTTTTTGTGATAAAATACATTCATAATATATAACGGAGAAATAAATGGAAAAAAGATATATTAGTGAGGGTAGATATAAAAAGAGCAGCGCAAGAAAACGCCGTGACATTAAAAAGATAAGAAAAAAGGTTGTAACGGAAGTAGAAAATAAGAAAAAACTAGAAAATAAAAAAGCTGCTACTAAAAAAATAGTAAAGAAGAAAAAGAAAAAAATAAGTCCTAAGGTAAGACGTGAAATGCGTATTAGAAGACGCAATACATTTGCTTGTATTATTCTAATAATATTAATAGTAATAATATCTAGGGCAATACTTAAGGATGAAGGAGAACCATTCATACCAAACTTTTGGGCAGAAGAAGAAAATGAGTCTGTGTTAACACTAGGTATAATTACAACAGATGATTTAAGAGATGAGAATACAAATAATGTAATATTAAAAGAGTTAAAACATTATACATCATATATGTTACTTAAAATAAATGAAGATTATACAGTTACATATGATGTACTTGAAGGTATAGAAAAAATAAACGAAAAAGAATATGTACTTAAGGTTAAAAAATCTAAGGAATATACAGCTGAAAGTATAAAGAATATGATTCTATCATATATGGTGGATGAGAAGTCTGTATATTATTCAAATGTGAGAAATATAGAACAAATAGTAGCAGGAGAGAATTCCTTAACAGTTACTCTTAAAGATCAAGATCCATACTTTATATATAATCTTGAACTGCCAGTGGGTAATACATTAAACAAAGATTATGTAGTATCTAAGGAAGCATCAGCAACAACAAAGATATATGAGAGAACAAAGAAAGCAGATATATCACTGCCAAAAAGAATTATAGTTAAAAGATATAAAGATATGTATGCTGGAGTAGAAGCATACAAAAAATCCGAAATTAATATATTAATAACTAATCAAAAGAATGTGCAAAACATGTTAGGTAAGTATGAATATAATGTTTCAACTGTAAAAACGGGAGAAAGTATATTCTTGCTATTTAATCAAAATTCGGAATTGTTAGCACGAGAAGAAATACGTAAAGTATTGGCATATGGTATAAATAGAGATAGTATAATTAAAGATACAATGCAGTCATTAGCAGAAACAATAGATTTACCATATGTTTATGATAATCCAAAATATAAATATGATATCTATGCAGCTGAGAATTTACTTCTTTCAAATGGATATAAGAAAGTAAATAAAGTTTATACTAGGGATAAAAAGAAAGTAGAATTAACCCTAATAGTAAATAAATCGGATGAAGAAAAGGTACAAATAGCAAATACAATAAAAAATAATTTAACGGCCCTAGGTGTAAATATAAAAGTAGAAAAGCTATCTAAAGAGGAATTAAACAAAAGAATAACAAAAGGTACTTATGATTTAGTTCTTGCAAATGTTAATTTGAATAATAATCCAAACATAAACTTCATAACATCTAAATTATACCCGACAGAAGGAGTTAAAACGGCATTAGAAATGATTAATGCATCTGATGTGATAAATTTACCGAAGGAAATTAAAAATGTCTCAAATGCGATGTCAGAAAGTATTAGCGTAATAGGAATAGTAGCTAAAACAACATATGTAATTTCAAATAAAAGTTTATCTGGTTTAACAGATATAAGTTATTTAAATTTACTTAAGGAATTAATATAAAGTTAAACAATAACACCACACTTTAAGTGTGGTGTTATTTTCTTGAAATTTATGTTAACTTGTGGTATAATAATTCACGTAATAAAAATATAGTCCAAACTTAAAAGTGAGGATGGGAAAAAGGAGATAGCATGAATTTTTACAAAAAAGTAATTCTAAAACATGTGCCGGAGTTTCAAAATCTAACAGAAGAGCAAAAACGGACAAGTGTAAAGGTGCATAACCACAAATATATTGCTATGTGGATTTCTGCACTTTTCGCAACAAAATATTACCCTGGACTCATAACATTAGTTTTGAGCGCGGCAACGCTTGTGATTCTAAACTTTGTAAATGCAACAGCTGGTAACATTTTGTTCTGGATAACTTTTCCGTATAATCTGTTTGTATGCTCTATGTATTTCTATTGGTTCCGCAGAGTAATAATCAAAAAGGACACAAACCAAGAGTATTATGAGAGACTTTTTGATTTATTTACAAAACCTTGGTTATACAATTATAAAGTTATAACAAAAAAAGATTGGAAGAAACTAAAAGCTACAAACAAGACACGTTACATAGCGTACAGAAGAGAAGAGTCTAACCATCATTGCTATAGCGTAACATATGAACTTGCAAGACTTATTAGCAAGCCTGAAGTTAAAATTGTATGGATTTTTATGGAGTCTTGGTGCTCTAAATGTGGACATGCGATTTTAATTAAGGGAGATTATGTTTATGATAGTAATATGAGAAGAACTTACAAAAAAGATGAATACTACAGATACTTTAAAGTTCAGGAATTTTGTGAGTTTGACTATACTGAATGGCCAACATATACCGAGCTAAAACAAAGTGAAGCTTGGCAGGCATTTGGCATTTGGTGCAGACAACTCGGTGGTAAACGCGACACGGACGATGAGCAGGAGTGAAAACTCCTGCTCATTTTTTATACAATTTAATAATTTAATGCTTGACACAAATTAACAAGTGTGTTATTATATATGAGTACCGATTGTGGTCTCGTAGCTCAGTTGGATAGAGCAACGGCCTTCTAAGCCGTGGGTCGGACGTTCGAATCGTCTCGAGATCACCAAGGTAAAAATAAACTGTAAGTTAAACTTACAGTTTATTTTTTTATCTTTATCTTGTTTTAGAATTATTTTATTATTTTTTAATTATTTGTATGTTCTATTTCTTTTCTCATAAATATATTCTTACCATTTTCCCCAACAAGCATAGGGAAGAATAATTTAACTATCTTAGTAGCTAGAATAGAGAACGCTATTGCAAGAATAGATACTAATACACAAATTAAAAGTTCTATAAATATATTACTGTTTTTCATAAGTGTAGATATTATACCTAGTTTTGCTTGGAATAATACAATTAATAACTTGTGGAATATTAAAATGCCCATTGTATTTTTTCCAATATACTCTAACAATTTGTTTTTATCTAGTTTGTATGATATATATACGCAAGTTATGGATAAGAAAAGCCCAGCTAAAAGTGAAAGAGCAAGGCTACCTAAAGTTAAAGCTCTATAGCTGATAGTTATATTTAAGAATGTACATATACAACCTAGTACGGCTAATATTAATACGTAGTAAAAATGCTTAAATATATATTCTTTCAAATTAAATTTATTAAATAGGTATCCAATATAAAATACAGGTCCTATTATTAATACATGGTTTATGCACATTGGTAGCATAATGCTTAAGTGGTTATAACAAACAAATGATGTTATTAGTGTTATGCCAAGAAGTATAATTGAATGAGATTTTTTCTTGCTTGTTAATTTTACTAGTAAATAATATATGCAAACCATACTAAATAACGCTGGTAAGAACCATAGAGGTCTATTTTGTTGTAGTCCGTCTCCTGATGCATATATGATGTTAAATATAGTATCTTTTAGATTGAAAGCCGTAGCTTTATCTAAAGTTGAACCAACAAATTTTCCAAGTAGTGCATATGGTATTAAAAAAGCTAATGCCCAAAAATAATATGGTATCATTATTCTTTTGAATTTAGTTTTAATAAATTCTTTAATCTTTTTATTTGTACTAAATGTATAGCCAGATAAAAAGAAGAATAGATATACATGAAAACTATATACAAATTTGAATACGTTGCTACAATGCTCAGAATATGCAACGGAATGACCTAGTACAATAAATATTATAGCGAAAGCTTTCGCTATATCTATGAAAGATAATCTAGTGTTTTCCTTATTCATTTTTTCTCCTTGTTTTAAGTTTTAATTAATAATGAATATATTTTACTACAAGCAATTAGTGTGGTCAATAATATGAATAAGTCGAAACAGACAAAATAAAACCTACTGTATTACAGTAGGTTGATTTATTATTTAAGTAATTCTCTAGCAGTTC
>JAFXEC010000017.1 GCA_017521005.1 Clostridia bacterium
CTTCGGTATAATCTGCTATGCTAAATTCTTTAATATATGGATGGTTTGCTAGATATTCGTGAACAGCTTCTCTTAAAACTCCACCGTGGCGTCCGTGTATAATTCTAACACGTCCTAATTTTGCAAGAATTGCTTGATCGATGTATTTATCTAAATCTGCTATAGCAGGTTCTTTATGCATATGTCTTAATGTTATTTCATTTGGTACATCATTTGTTTCAAGTGTAATAGTGTGAGTAGATTTCTTTTTTGCGATTTCGTTTTCGTCTACTAAGTGAATGTTAGATATATCTGTGTTTATTACAGAGTTTTCGTACCTTAATGTAACTTTGTTTTTAGATATTTTTTCAATAATATATATTCTGTTAGAATTTGCTATTCTACAGTATTTGTTTTCTAAATTATCCATCATGTTTACCTCGGCAAAAAGTATACCACATAATGTGTTTTATAGCAAATCATAAAATGATAGAGAAAAAATATAATTTAATAGGTGAGATTTGTGTTAAAAAAGAGAAAATATATTTATGGTGTTTTGTTAATGATACTCTCAGTAATAAGTAACAATGTGTTTGCTGTGGAAAAAGAAGAGCTCAAAATAACATCTAAGGCAGGAATTGTGTTAGAACAGAATACTGGTAGAGTTTTATGGGAAAAGAATAGTAAGGAAAAATTGAAAATAGCAAGTACAACAAAAATATTAACAGCTATTGTAGTTGTGGAAAATACAGATTTAGATTCTAAAGTTGTTATATCTAAAAAAGCCGCATTAACGGGTGGATCTACTGTGGGGCTTATTTCTGGTAAAGAAGTTACGGTTAAAAGTTTATTGTATGGATTATTGCTTAAAAGCGGAAATGATTGTGCCGTTGCACTTGCGGAGTATGTTGGTGGAAATGTGGATGAATTTGTAAAGATGATGAACAGAAAAGCTTATGAAATTGGAGCAAAGGATACTCATTGTACAAATCCACATGGATTAGATACAGAAGATAATTATTCTACTGCTTATGACATAGCCAAAATAACTTGTTATGCAAAGAACATAGAGGTATTGTCTAAAATTATGAATACAGAAAGTATTACTGTCGATTTTGGAAATACATCGAAGTTTTTAGCCAATACCAATAGACTTCTTTTTACATATGAGTATTGTAACGGTGGAAAAACAGGTTATACAGCTATAGCCAATAGATGTTTGGTAGCTACGGCTAAAAAAGATAACTTGGAGGTTGTTGCTGTAATTCTTGGTGCCAATACAACAGATAT
Organism: Clostridia bacterium; assembly: GCA_017521005.1. GTDB lineage: Bacteria > Bacillota > Clostridia > TANB77 > CAG-465 > UMGS1649. Next base: position 1,270 of record JAFXEC010000017.1, read on the forward strand.
ACGCTTTAAGGAAGGTAAAGAGTTACTTAAATACGCAATAGAAAACTACATAATGGTAGATGTAGAAAATATAACAAACTACAACGTAAATATTAAGATAATAAAAGGAATATCTAGCCAGTATACAGATACCTCTAGCATAAATATTTGTATCCCACTTAAATCTGGTGAACTAGAAAAAGTATATGTAAAACAAGACGCTTTAACTAATGTAAATTCACCGTTAAATAGCGGGGAGATTATAGGAAAAGTTTATTTATATATAGGAGATGAATTAGTTCATACGAAAGATTTATACGCTAAATATAGTGTGGGAAAAAAGAATGTGAAAGATTATATTATATTAGCTTTAAGAGGTGTATTTCAAAATGATGGTATACATTAGAAAAAAAACGCTAAATAATTGACTTATATATACTTATTAAGATATAATTAACAAAAGAAAGAAGGGGTAAAATGGGCGATATATATTTAACAAAAATTGAAAGAAAAACCATATTCACAAGATCATTAATATACGTTCTTGTGTTGTTTCTTGTTGCTGATTTAACAGTAACAGGTCCATTTTATTTTAACTTTATTCCATGGCTATTTTTATTTAGTTGTTTTATAAGCTTAAGAGAAGTAGATAAAACATTAACAGGAATAATAGGAACATTTACAGTATTTATGGCAAGCCTTATGACGCATGGAATGGGAGTAGAAACATTGCTTGTAACAGCAAATGCAGTACTACAAATAGTATTAGGAATGCTTACATCAAAAGGTATATTCCAATTTATACTTGAATATAGATTGGTTAAGTATTTAAGAAAAAGAGTAAAAGCTATACTAATAACAGTACTTACAATATTTTTTATAGTTTCATGTGTAACATTAAGTTTCTTAGAAGGAGACTTGTTTGCATATCTTAAAGCGAAATCAACTGTAGACAAATATATAGAAAAAACATATGGAGTAGAATATAAATTTAAGAATGCAATATTTAATAGAAAATATATAGGCAAATACGCCTTTGTTGTCGAAATAGATGGAGAAGAAGTTCAATTGTTACCAAGTGTAATTGGTACGTTTAAGGATTTGAACCAACAAGAAAGACTAGATAAAATTAATGAAGACTTTAAGTGGCAAACAAATGCAGATATAGGAGAGACGGTTGCTAATTTAACATACATAACTGGAAAAAATGTTAGTTATAAATATGAATATACTAAAGTAGGAGTTAAACCAGATGCACTAATGATAGAAATAATATTAGATGCTGAAGATACAGAAGCTGTATATAATGAAATTGCAACTGTATTAAATCGTCTATTAGCATTAGAACATGATGTGCATGAAGTGGTTATAACATTAAATAATACAAGTTTATATATTTCTAAAGATAATTTTGAATTAATAACACCGGAATATATAGAAGGTGGATTCAAAATAGAAGATTTAGATGAGTAACGAGGTGGCTATGGAAAAGAAAGAAAAAAAGATGCCTAAAGAATATGCTGCCATCGTTTCACTATGTATATTCTTCACAATAGTAACAATAGTTGGTGGCGTGAGATTATTCTTTGTAATAAGCGCAAAAAACACAAAAGTAGATTTAGAAAATATAGATATAATAGAACAAAATACAAACTTGGATATTAACAGAATGAATCTTGCGATTTCTAATACTGTAGAAGAACAATATGGAGTGGACATATATTATGGCGAAGGAGTAAATGCAGCAAGTGTAAACGCTACTAATATAACAGATAAGTCTGAAATATTCTCAATGTTAAGAGCTATAACTAGTGCACTTACAAAATATCCAGAGGACATTATAAGAGAAATAGAGTCAAAAGGATATATGGTAAGCATACACTTAGTGGACAAGTTTACTAATAATATCGAGGCCTTAGCAAATAGAAACTCTATAGGACACTTTAACATATATATAAGTAATAGTATAGAAATAGAAAGAGCGTTCCATCATGAGTTTTATCATATATTAGACTATTATATAAAACTTGAAACTGCCGAAAGGTATGCTATGTGGAACAAATATAATCCACATGGGTTTAAGTATTCAAATAATGTAAATTCTTTAACTACAAAGTATGTATATAGCGGTCAAAGTGGAGCACACTTTGTAACAGCATATGCTAAATATTCAGAAAAAGAAGATAGAGCAGAGACATTTGCAGAGATGATGACTGCAAACAAAATGGAAACATTTTTCAACGAAGGAGAACATATTAAGTCTAAAATGAACTTAATAATTAAAGTGTTAAACAGTTCATTTGAATCTGTCAGAAAAAAAGAAACTTTAGCTTGGGAATAACGGAGGAAAAAGTGGTAGGATTAAACGAATTAAAATATGTAGATACACCAGCTAGATATACAGGCGGAGAAGCAAGAAGTGTAATAAAAAATAAATATCAAGTTACAAGTAGGGTTGCACTTGCGGTTCCTACTATGTATGAACTTGGTTTTTCAAACAACGACCTTAATAAGTTATACTATACATTAAACTTAAGAAGGGATACTTGGGCTGAAAGAGTTTTTGCGCCGGTTATAGATTATGAATCACTTATAAGAAATAAAGAAGAAAAGCTTACAACATTAGAATCTAAAACAGCATTAAGAGATATGGATGTAATAATATTTCTCGTTTCAAACGAATTAATGTATACTAATATACTTAATATGTTGAATATGGGTGGAGTGCCTTGTTTAAGAGAAAGAAGAAAAGAAGGCTTTCCTCTTATAGTATTAACAGGAAATGCGGTGTTAAATCCAAAACCGATGGAAGATTTTGCGGATTTATACATAATAGGCGAACCTAACAAGGTAATAAACGAAGTTATGGATGCATACAAACATGGTAAAGAGGGAATTAATGTAACTAAAAAAGATATACTTGAATCTATGAAATATATTCCCGGAGTATACATTCCAGATGTAACAGATGATGATCAAATTGTTAATATGGTTTATGAAGATATTAATGAAGAACAA
>JAFXEC010000018.1 GCA_017521005.1 Clostridia bacterium
TATTATAATGTGCCAAGAAGAGTAACAAATGGAATAGATTTAAATAGACTAAATATGATTCTTGCAGTTATAGAGAAAGTTTGTGGAATAAGTTTAGGTGCACAAGATGTATATGTAAATGTTGTTGGTGGTATTAAAATAACTGAACCTGCATCAGATCTTGCAGTAGCTATGGCAGTTATATCTAGTTATAAATCTGTGCCAGTAAAACCAGGTTCATTGTTTATAGGGGAGCTTGCATTAACTGGAGAGATTAGAAGCGTTGTAAATGTAGAAAAGAGAATTAAAGAGGCAGTTAAATTAGGATTTACAACAATTTATACAACAAAGTATGGATTAGAAAAAATAACGCTTCCTAAAGAGGCTAAAATAGTTAAAGTTAACAACATAAAAGACCTTGTAAAAAACATTCAGAATGATTAGTAAAAATGCATGAATATATAGTAGAGTAAAGGAATTTAAGAAAAAAATATTTTTTCAAATTCCTTTACTTTTTATATAAAAAGTGGTATAATATAACTGTGATTGATAAAAATAAAAGGAAAGCGAGGGATTAGCATGTTTAGTATTGGAGATAAAGTAGTATATCCTATGCACGGTGCAGGAACAATCGAATCTATCGAAGAACAAGAAATGTTTGGAGATACAGCAGAATATTATATAATCAAGATGCCAGTTGGTGATATGAAGGTTATGGTACCTACAGAATCAGCTGCTGAAATCGGAGTAAGAGAAGTATCAGATTCTTCTGTTGCGCCTAGTGTATTTGCTGTGCTAGAAAAACCTAAGGAAGAATATGTATACGAAAACAATTGGAACAGAAGATATAAATCTAATGTTGAAAAGATAAAGACTGGTGACATACTAGAAGTAGCTGATGTTGTAAGAGAATTATCTCACAGACATATGGAAAGAGGACTTTCTACAGCTGAAAAGAAAATGCTAAACTCAGCTAAGGAAATATTAATAAGTGAGCTTATGCTTGCACAAGGATTAGAACATTCAGACGTTGACCGTGAAATCGAAGAAAAAATTAAATTCTCTTATGATTTAGGAACAGCACCAGAAATGACTTAATCTAAAATAAAATAATGAATTAAAAACTGGGGTAACCCAGTTTTTTTATGTTAAAAATATATAAACTATTGACGAATGCTATTAAAAAGTAGATAATGTAAGGAGAGACAGAATTAAGTATAAGAGGTGGAGTATGGAAAAAGACATAAAAAGAACAACAAGAAAAATAAATAAAAAAGACACAAAAAAGAAAGTAAGTTTTAAGGTATTAAAAAATCCTGCAAATTTCACATTAGTTTTTGCAGTATTATATATAATGTTAATAATATTAAGTATTATAGGAAGAATATCTACATTAGAATATACATCTACTACAGAAGTAACTTTTAGTGCTTTAATAGGTGAATTTGCAATGCCATTTATAGTAGCAGCGCTTCTTGGAGTAACAACAGTTGTATATTATAGAAACAAAATATATGGAGCAGCATTAGAATTAGGTGTTGGAATGTCTATGGTAGCAGATGTTATAATAAGTGTAATTCTAGTTGGCTTCGATTTCATATCATTGCTATTAACACTATTAATTCCATGTGTGCTTATGATACATGCAATCATAACTTTAAGAAATGTAAAGAAAGAAAATAAAAAGTCAGCATAAGCTGACATGTGCTGGTGTAGTTCAGTTGGCAGAGCAACAGATTCGTAACCTGTAGGTCGGCGGTTCGATTCCGCCCACCAGCTCCAAATATATAAATAAAAACATACCACTATTTAAATAGTGGTATGTTTTTTACCAATCTTCAGATTTATATACAACTTCATTAGTTTTAGGATTAACAGCTACCATAAGTAGTTCGCCGTGATTACAATATCCAGAATCATCGCATCTACCTTCAATTAAATAAACAGTGTAATCTTCTTCGTTAGTATAATCTGCAGGTGTGTTTGAAAATGCACCGGTAAGTAAACCGGGTTTTTCTGTATATTCTTCAATGTTTCCAATCCAAATAGAATCTTCTCTATATTTTTTATCAAATTCATCTAAATTTAAATTCGGATCAATATAATATAATGCTGTTTCAGCGCCGCCTTGTAAAAATCCACCGTGTTTAATAAATTCGACATTTTGTACATTTTCTGGTATTTGTTTTGGAAATACTAAAAGTTCAGTTTTGCTAAGAGACTTTTCGTATTTGCTAATATCTGTAATAGGTGTTAATGAACTGTCTATTGCAGTCAAAAACATTGTGCTTAAATACCAAATCGCATATATTAATATTAAAAAGGCACAAAGCAAATCTATTAGTATTTTCATTATTTTACTCTTTTTTAAAAGATAAGAGACAAGAGTAATTATAATAGATAAAATACAAGGAGCATATGTAAATAGTATAATTAGCCAGCGTATTTTTAATTCAATAAAGCATGTTACAACAAACCAAAGCGTACTAAGTATAAAAGTAACAATTGTTATAATGCTAGTTGCTTTACATTCTTTATATATTCTTTTTAATATATTTTCTTTTGAGTTTTTGTTTTCTTCCATAATATCAATTCCTTCAATTTATGTAATCTATTATATCATAGAAAAGAGGATAATAAAAGTGGAAAAATTTATATAAAAATATAGTAATGAAAAATACTTTTTGATATAATACAAGAACAAAAGGGGAGGGATTATATGATTGAAGTAGTAAACTTAAAAAAGTATTATAAAAACAAGGGTGGCAATCAAGTAAAAGCTTTAGATGGAATATCGTTAAAGTTCCCAGACAAAGGAATGGTATTTTTACTAGGTAAAAGTGGTTCTGGTAAATCTACACTTCTTAATGTATGTGGTGGATTAGATTCACCTACTGACGGAGAAATAATTGTTAAGGGAAGAAGTAGCAAAAAATTTACTAGAAACGATTTTGATAGCTATAGAAATACATATGTAGGATTTGTATTCCAAGAATACAATATTCTAAATGAATTTTCTGTAGAAAATAATATAGCACTCGCTTTAGAGCTTCAAGGGAAACCAAAGGATAAAGAAAGTGTAGCTAATTTGTTAAAGGAAGTAGACTTAGATGGATATGGACATAGAAAACCAAACACATTATCTGGTGGACAAAAGCAAAGAATAGCAATAGCTCGTGCACTTATTAAAAATCCAGAGATAATAATGGCAGATGAACCAACAGGAGCTCTTGATTCAAATACGGGTAAGCAAGTTTTTGATACGCTAAAAAAATTATCTAAAGATAAACTTGTTATAGTTGTATCTCACGATAGAGAATTTGCAGAACAATATGCAGATAGAATAATAGAACTAAAAGATGGTAAAGTTTTATCTGATGTATCTAAAATAGAAGAAAAGAGGGAACAGCTAAACGATAATGTTTCTGTTGTTGGAGACAGTGTATTATGTGTAAATGATGGTGAAGCATTAAAAGAAGAAGATTTCAAATTTATTAAAGACTTCTTAAAGAAAAATAAAAATGCAATTATTTGTAGCGATGAACATGATCTTAAGAATGTAAAGAAAGCTGCAAAGATAAATGATAAAGGATATAAAGAATCTTTCGAAAATACAACAGATGAGAAGATAGATAGAAAGACATATACTAAGGAAGAAGCAAAATTTATTAGATCACGTCTTCCTATGAAACATGCCATTGCAATAGGTGCATCTGGTCTTAAGACAAAACCATTTAAGCTTTTAATGACAATATTCTTATGTACATTCGCATTTGCATTATTTGGACTTTTATCTACTATGATGCTTTATGATGGCGATGCTGTATTTACAGAAAGTATGATGAAATCTAATTATAACTATCTACAATTAGTTAAAGAATATAATGTAAAAGAAAACTATTATGAAGGAGAAGTATTAGTAGATTCATATAATTATTTTGAAACTACTAAATTAACTGAAACTGAATTAGAAGAACATAAAAAGAAATATGGTGAAAATACATTTGGTGCTATAGAAGTAAATATGGATATATCTAATACATCTAGTAAAACAGGTAGCTATTCATATTACAGCACACTAGTTAGACATTTTGCAGTAATAGATAAAACTAATTCTTTATATAACATGCTATCTGGAACTTATCCTACAAAAGCAAATGAAATAGCGATATCTAGTTATCTAGCAGATTCAATTGTATATACTGGACTATATAACAAAAAGACAGATAAAAAATATACAATAAAAGGTTCAAGCGATATATTAGGTAAAAATATAGTACTTGGAAGAAATGAATATACAGTAGTAGGTATTTTTGATTCAGGGATGATGCCTACAAAATATGAAGCTTTAAAAGAAGGTGGAGCACAAAACTGGTCTTTAACATATGAATTTGAACAAGAATTATCTAATGGATTATATCAATTGGCATTTGTAAGCGAAGCGGGAATGAAAGCAATGAAACCTTCATATGATTCGTTATATAGAATATTCAATAGTTTAGGAGATATGTATATTGGAAATGATAATATGCATACTGTACCTAACTATGGCAAATACAAAGGTAACGAAAGTTTATTTAGTGTAGAATATTTTAACTCGAAAAATACAAGCGTAGAAGATGATGAAGTAGTATTAACAGGAACAGCTTTATACAATGTGTTAGAGAATAATTATTCAAAGTTATCTAGTAAGTATAAAAATGAATGGGAATTTAATTTAAGATGGAAAGCATCAGAACTATTAATATCTTATTCTTATGATAATACAGTGTTAAGCGCTAAGAAATATACAAGTTACAAAAACGAATTAATGAAATTTATAAAGAATAGTGGAATATTAGATTCTGCTGTTACTGTAAAATTATATGATCAATATAACGGAAAACCAATAAGTGGCTTTTCAAAGAAATTAAAAGTAATAGGATATTTTGAAGCAGAGATGGATTTAGCTCTTATATCCGATGAAATGTATGCAGAGTTTGAGAAAAAGGCTAAAGAACTTCTAGCGAAGAATGGAAGTTCATATTCTGAATACGAAATAGACTATATAGCACCAGCGGATGCAAAATATGATGTTATATATTTGGCTTACGATCGTTCGCTAGAAAAAACAACTTCATTATTACCATACGCAGTAAGCAGTTATGATGAAGATAAAACTGCAAAAGAAAGAAATCGTTTATCTAATATGCTTGTAGAAGAAGTAATAATGGTAAATGAAACAGTAGATGAATTTTCTAAAGTCTTTTTATATGCGGGATTAATAATGGCGGCGTTTGCAGCATTATTATTATCTAACTTTATAGCAACATCGATTTCAGCTAAAACAAGAGAAATAGGAATACTAAGAGCTGTAGGAGCAAGAAGTGTCGATGTATTTAAGATATTCTTCTCGGAATCATTTATAATAACAGCAATATGTATTGTATTGTCTGTTGTGGGCGGAATTGTAGTATGCGGACTATTAAATAATGTAATAAGTGAAATGCTAGATGTAACATTATTTGTTTTTGGAATAGTGTCTATATTATCTTTAGTAATAGGTGCATTATTAACAACAGTAATAGCAACATTCTTACCAGTAAGAAAAGCAGCTAGAAAGAAACCAGTAGATTCAATAAGAGCAATATAATAAAATAAACCAACCCCTATTTTAATAGGGGTTGGTCATTTTTAATCTAACACGAAATAATAACGTTCGATATCAAGCATAAGCCAATTTAAAAGCTCCTTGTCTGTAAGCACTTTGGCTTTTTCATACCAATCTGCTTTGTGTTCATAGATGCCTAATTCATTTCTTCTAATTACATGGAAGAAATAATCGTAGTTACCTATGTCGCGAATAAAATCGGTATACCAACCAAATAGAATAAAGAGAACCTTGCCATCTGCTTCGGACATATCTTTAATTTGTCTAACATTTAGGTTGAATTGTTTAGCTTTTGAAATAAATGCTTCGCAAATGTCTTTCTTTGGAATAGTTTTACCGTTTTTAAGAAGATTTATTTCATTAATAGTTAGCAAATCGTAAAGTGTAGGAGAATCCATTGTCCGTCCTAATGCAAAGGCTAAACAATTTGTACCGATCTTTTGATACATGGAGTTGAATTCTTTTGCAGAAGGGAACTTTGTAGAAACACATGTTTTACGCATTTTTATCTTCCTTTAATCTTGTAAGAGCTTTTTCGAAAATTTCCCACTCGGAATCTGTAAGGCCGATTTCCATTGCAGTTTTTACAAAGTTCATGACTTTGGGATTTATTGCAATATATTGGTCGAGCGAGAGAGGAATGCCTTTTTTTAGATCGGGATATGCATCAAACATAGTGATAGCTTTTCTAAGCATTTCCGCATGCTGATAGGCAAGGCCTAAGGTGATAGCTTCGTGAATTTCATAGAATGCAACTTCGGAAAGATCATCTGAAGCTTTTAAGTATTCCTCATACTTGTAAAGTTCGTCTTCAACGAAAACTCCAAAGCATTGCGAAGAACCACCTCTGGAACCGGCGAGATTTTCATCTTCGGAACTATAAATTCCAACGATAAACATCTGCTCAAGATTAGTATTAGGAACATTATCAAACTTAACAATAGCAGGCTCTAAAGAGTTGTCTATCATTTGAAGTTTAAGACCAGTTTCCTCATAGAATTCGCGAATTGCAGCGTCAAATGGTGACTCGAATTCATCGATACCACCGCCAGGAAGGGCGAGATATCCAGGAAAGTCTACCTTTTCCATAGAACGCTTGCCAAGAAGAACATATACCTTACCGTCTGTGATGTTGCGTATAAGAAGTATAACATCTACAGCTTGCCTTCCGGGGACAATTTTTACGCCGTAGTTTTTGCTGGCTGCGATGATTTCCTTGAAGGAATTTCTGAAAAGGATTGGCTTTATTTCCTCTGGGATGAGTTCTTCAAGCTTTTCATAGTTACCCTCGATAATCATTCTTCTAATATCTGTTGCATGATATGGGAAGTCTGAACCATCTTCTGGATTGATCATATCAAAGCCTAAAGATTCACCACGGGCTTCAAGGACGTCCAAGATATCTTTTTTGTTTCCTGTGCAAAAATGAGTTATACCATTTGCAATACATACATTCCGTATATTCATAATCCATTCTTCAAATGTTTCTGTATCCGGAACATGTATAATGGTATATTTTTCTCTTGGAATTTTTGCAGAACTAAAAATAGCTCTAAGCATCTTTTCTCTTTCAATGGCGGGGATACAGTTTCTACTGGTGCCTGCTTCATAGCAAGAACCTATCATAACGACTACTCTAGAATACGTCTGTGCGAGTTTAAGTAAAAAGTTTTTGTGACCATTGTGAAGCGGCATCCATCTTCCGATAGCTGCAACAACACCGTTTACAGTTTTGTTGTTTTCCATAGTACTACCTCTCTAATTAGTTTAGTATTTATTTTTTGAACGCAAGTATTATATCATAAAAACAAGTAAAATACAAATTGATGTGGGAAAAGATAGACATAATACTAAAGATAATATATATAAGTACATAAATTATATATTACAAAGCAAACGAGCCTCAAAATATGAGGCTCGTTGCTTTTGTTTAGGCGAAGAATGACGCAATGATGAAGACAAGGCCGACAGCAAATAATGCGTAGCCGAAAAGGCTTAACCATTTGTAGATAGTAAACATTTTGCTTTTTGTCTTCACTTCTTTGTCTGTGTGAAAAATAGCTCCAACAAAGATTGAATAGATAATCAACGCGGCAACAAATGCGAGTAAGTTTCTAACTGGTGACATACTAAATTCTCCTTCATATAATTAATAATGGACTAAATAAACCACTACTTATAGTATAACACAAATTGCTTAAAAATTCAATAAAATTGAATATGTGATAGACATAATTACGCTGTAAATAAAAAAACACACCCTAAGGTGTGTTTTTTAAAGGAAGATTATAACAAAGCCGCCGACAAATAAAGTAACAATGCCGATGTGCGATGCCCATTTGTATCTTCGCATAATTTTGCTTTTAACAGGTTCGCCGGCGTGCGCCGCAAAAAGCGTACCGAAGAATGCGTAGCAAACTGCTAAAACGCCTAAAATAATAATGCCAAGTTTTAAGACAAGCATAATTTTCTCCTTACATATTAATGGTTTAGTTTGCTTTTTAATTTTTATCATTATATCACAGAGAAAAGTTGGTGTCAAAAGTGAAATGTGTGGATAGATTAAAAAATAATATACAAAATGTATGAAAAATGTAGAAAAATGTCGAATGCTATGGTATAATGCGTGAAACAAATAATTTAAGGAGGATGTTAATATGTCCGAAAATTATAATGCAGTAACGGATGGCACTTATGTGCTTCAACAAGGAGAAGATGGAAAACAATTCTTTTTCTTCAGAAAGGATGGAGGCGAAATTAACCAGGAGGAAGCAGATCCTATGGATCTTTATCAAGCATTTGTTTGTAGACAGATGTTTGAAAGTCCTAATCCAAGCATGGTTATGGGTAACCTTAAGTTCGAGACTTCGACAGATAATAAATGTATCCGGATAACTGTTGTGGATTTTTCAGAGATTCCCATGGAAGAAACCAAACCTAAAAAGAAAAAAGGGTGGCTTGAAAGAATTAAAGAAAAATTTCATAAAAAGGAAAGATAGAAATATCTTTCCTTTTCTATTTCTATGTGTTAGTATATATAATATAACGGAGGTAATAATATGAAATTAAAAGTATTTAAATGCAATAAATGTGGAGCAGTAGTATTAAATTTTGATGAATCAGAAACATTAGAGTGTTGTGATAATGAAATGATAGAACAAGTTCCAAACTCAGTGGATGCATCTTTTGAAAAGCATCTACCAATATATATAAAAGAAGGAGATAAATTAATAGCAGAAGTACCACATGTAATGGAAGAAGAACATTATATAGAATGGATAATGGCGCTTACAGAACAAGGCTATGAGATGAGAGATTTAGAACCGGGAATGGAAGCAAAAGTAGAGTTTGAAGCGGACGGAGTTAAAGAACTTTATGCATATTGCAACAAACACGGACTATGGAAAACAATCGTAGAATAATTTACTAAAAGAATCACTAGAAATAGTGATTCTTTCTTTGTTACAGGATTGTGTAAATTTATACAAAATACTTGTCGTATAAACGCCTTTTTGGTATAATCACATAAAGAGAGGGTAAAAAAATGAAAAGTAAATTACCAAATAACTTAAAAAGAGGGTTAAAAGTGTTTGGTATGATTGTAGGAATAGCTCTTTTATCTAATCCGGTAAATGCAATTCTTAAAAAGAATTTGCCGACTTCTAAGATATCAGATGAGTTTCCTGAATCATATCAAATGTATATAGATAATCTGAAGGTTGTATATCCAAATGCTAAGTTTAAAGCGGTATATACTGGCCTTAAATGGAATACGGTCCTAAAACACGAATCGTATGATACAAACAAAAGAATAAGTACAGTTCCAAAGAGCTATTCGGCTGCATGGAAAATGAACGGAGAGAACATTAAGATAGACGGTTCCTTTGTGGCAGCTTCTAAATCTGCAGTTGCTTATGTAATGGATCCAAGAAATTCATTATACAAGAATAGAGTTTTCCAATTTGAAGGATTATCATATAACGAACATATAACAACTGATGTAATAGAAAAAGTAATAGCAGGTTCGCCTATGGTTGGAACATATGCTAAAAAATATAAAAATGCTGGTGTATGGATAGATATGGATTTATCTTACTCAGAAATAATAAACAAGGTAGGACAAGAATTAAAAGTAAGTAGTGTATACATTGCTTCAAGAATGATACAAGAAACTTCAGGGGATATAATTAACAATGGAAGCATTAATGGTTCTAACGCAACTTACCCAGGAGTATACAATTTCTTTAACATTGGTTCTACTCCAAATGCAGATGGTACGGGTTCAGTTACAAACGGACTTAAGCACGCTAAATCGCAAGGCTGGACAACACCATACTTATCTATATATGGTGGAGTAAATAAAATAAAATCTACATATATTAAGTATGGACAAGATACAGTGTATTTCCAAAAGTTTGACGTAAACAATCCTTATGGAAATGCAACAGCTCTTATGGCATATCAATATCAAACAAATATACTAGCTCCAATAAGCGAAAGTAAAATATCATATGCTGCATATAAAAAACTAGATATGTTAGAAGATACGCCGTTTATATTCTATATACCAGTATATGAAAATATGCCAGAAGATCCTGCACCTTATCCAGCAGGGGATACAGCAGTATTTGATAAAGATAATACAAGAGTGTATTTAGACGATACTACAACAAAAGGTAAAGAATCGTTTAACATACGTTCATCTGCGAACTCAGAATTAGATAATATAATATATACATTTACAGAAACCTCAAATGATCCTGACGAAAGAATAATCTTTACTAGAACGAAAATTGGTAATGGCTATGATTGGGATTATGTAGAAGCTAAAATAGATGGTAAATTAATTAAAGGTTATGTTTGGAAAGATTATGTACAAACTTATGAATATACTAAAGTAGAAAGCATAACTTTAGATAAAACTGAAGCTATCATTGAAGAAGGAGACAAACTAACAATAGTTGCAACAATCCTTCCAAACGAAGCAAGATTTAAAGAAGTAATATGGACTACAAGCGATGCTAATGTGCTTACTGTAGAAAACGGAGAAATAACTACAGTAGGAATTGGTACAGCAACAGTTACAGCTACAACAGAAGATCAAGGTAAAGTAGCAACAGTACAAGTAACAGTAAAAGAAAAAACTTATGATATTACTCTAGATAAAGAGGAATATACAGTAGAAGCTGGAGAACAAATTGAACCGGTAATAACTACTAAAAATATTGAATCATATACATTAAAAGTATCTGATGAAACTAAAGCCGAAGTAATAGATAACAAGATAATTAAAGGACTAGCAGAAGGTGAAATAGAAATAGAAGTTCATGCATCAAATGTGGAACTTGTAAAGAAAGTAAAATTAACTGTTACACCAATGCAATACACAATAACTTTAGATAAAGAAGAATATGAAGTAGAAGTAGATAGCTTAGTAGAACCAGTAGTTACACTAAAAAATATTGAAGGATATACTCTAGAAGTTGTAGATGAGGCAAAAGCTATAGTAGAAGAAAACAAGATAAAAGGTGTAGCAGAAGGTGAAACTGTATTAAGAGTACTAGGAACTGGTACAGATGTAGTTAAAGAAGTTAAACTTACTGTTCTTCCTAAAGAATATAAAATAACTTTAGACAAAGAAGAATATACAGTTAGAGTAACTAAATATGTAGAACCAATAGTTACACTAAAGAACATTGAGTCATACACACTTGAAGTAGTAGATGAGGCAAAAGCTATAGTAGAAGACAATAAAGTTAAAGGTTTAGAAATTGGAGAAACAACTTTAAGAGTATTAGGTACAGGAACTGAAATTGTTAAAGAGGTAAAGCTTACAGTATTACCTAATGAATCTTATACAATAGATGAAAGCATAATAGATACGGAAAATGTATTAACTAATATCCAAACATCTACAACGGTAGAAACACTACTTTCTAAAATACAAATAGAAGGTTTAAGTATAAAAGTTACAAATGAATCGGGTACTGAACTTACAGCGGATAAAAAAGTAGGAACAGGAACTAAAGTAACATTTGTAAGAGAAGATGGAACTACATATGCAGAAAAAGAAATAGTAATACGTGGAGATGTTACAGGTGATGGATTAATAAATTCAGCAGACTTGTTAAAGATAGTAAAATACTTAAAAGGAACAACAACATTAAATACTAAAGCAGCTGATGCAACTATAGATAATTTAGTAAACTCAGCAGATTTATTAAAAATAGTAAAACACTTAAAAGGCACAAGCCTAATAGATTTCAAATAGAGGTGAAAAATGAGTAAAATAAAGAAAATATTTAGTAGTATATTAGTTATATTTGTATTTGCTGTAATGCTAACGACAACTTATGCAGCAAGTGCATCAATAACAGCTGCTAAAAAAACAGCATATGTTGGAGATAAGGTTAAAGTTACAGTAACAGTAAAAGCTGCTGCATGGAATCTTAAAGTTTCTGGAAGTGCATCAGGAGATATAATAGGATTTAATATGGATGGAGTAAACCAAACTACAACAAAAACATATACAGTAAAATGTAGTAAGGTTGGAACATATACAGTAAAGATTTCTGGAGATATTACAGATGCAAATGATGCAAATAGCATAATAAACAAATCTGTAACAATAACAGTAAAAGAAAAGCCTGCTACAGCAGATAAAGATACTACAACAACTACAAAATCTTCAAATTGTAATTTAAGTAAAATATCTTTAAGTGTTGAAGGCCTAAGCTTTAAGTCTAGTCAAACAACATATAACATTAAAGTTGGTGCAGATGTAGAAAATATAACAGTAAAAGCAACTACAGCACATTCAAAAGCAACCTATACAGTAAGTGGAAATAAGAATCTTAAAGCTGGAAACAATGTAATTAAAATAGTTGTTAAAGCTGAAAACGGTGCAACAAAAACATATAAAATAAATGTAGAAAAAGAAGGAGATATAGAAGAAACATCTTCATCTCTAACAAATCTAATAATAGAAAATATGGAATTTGAAGAACCATTTACAAAAACAGAAACAGAATATAAAGCTAAACCAATTAAATATACTGAAGAACCACTTAATGTATTAGCTTATACAGAAGCAGAACAAGCTACATATACAGTAGAAGGTGCAGACAATCTTAAAGTTGGTGAAAATAAAATAGTAGTAACAGTTACATCATTAGATGAATCAACTACAACAGAATATACAGTTACATTTGAAATGCTCGCTAAAGAGGAAGAAAATGCTTATGTTTCTATATATAACGAAAACAAGAATAATGGAAATAGCAGTAAACCAACCGAAAAAAACGAGGGCTTTTTAGTAAATATACTAAACAATAATACACTAGTAATATTAGTTTATGTATTAGCTTTAGTTGAATTTGGTCAAGTAATTTACTTATATGTAAAACTAAATAAAACAAAACAAGAACTTGA
>JAFXEC010000019.1 GCA_017521005.1 Clostridia bacterium
GGTCGTGGTACAGTTGTTACAGGTAGAGTTGAAAGAGGAACTCTTAAAGTTGGTGACGAAGTTGAAATCATTGGTCTTGCTGACGAATCTAAGAAAACAGTTGTTACTGGTATCGAAATGTTCAGAAAATCTCTAGATAGCGCACAAAGCGGAGACAACGCTGGTGTTCTATTAAGAGGAATTCAAAGAAACGAAGTTGAAAGAGGTCAAGTTCTTGCTAAACCAGGTTCTATAACACCTCATACTGAATTTGAAGCTGAAGTTTATATCCTAACTAAAGAAGAAGGTGGAAGACATACTCCATTCTTTAACGGATACAGACCACAATTCTATTTCAGAACAACTGACGTTACAGGTATAATCGACCTTCCAAAGGATAAAGAAATGGTTATGCCAGGTGAAAACGTAACTATGAAGATTAAGTTAATAACTCCAATAGCTATTGAAAAAGGACTTAAATTCGCTATCCGTGAAGGTGGTAGAACAGTTGGTTCTGGTTCAGTATCTAACATAATTGCTTAATTTATATAGATATATGAATTTACACAAAAAACACATCGAAAGATGTGTTTTTTTGTCGTAATATGGTGTATAATAACGAGGTATAAAAACTTACTCTAAAAATAATTTTAAGGAGGATATATATGAACAAGTTTTTTACGGATACTGAGGTGAACACATTACAAACTGCGCGTAAAAACGGTGGCATATTCCTTAAAATCTACGAAAGAGAACAACGGGTAGATGTACTCGTAACTGACGGAAATTTGGGGTATAAGCCATCCCAAACTTTTGACAGAATTCTTTCTTCAAAGATTAAGGAGGCTTATGCCAGTCAAAACGAATATCACGCAAAGTTTAAGGATGGTGTTTGCGAAGTTTCTCTTGCCTGGTTTATAGTCCACTTTGGCGATTGACAGGTGTGGTATAATATTATTGCAAGGAAATAAAATCCAAGTAATAAATTATAAGGAGAAACAACAGTATGGCAATGGTTTTTGAAACCAGTGAAAAGGCAAAACTTAGGACGAGCTTGGAAAATGGTGGAGTATTTTTACGGATTATGAATGATCCTAGACTCCCGGTAGAGATTCTTAAAGCTGATGGTAATGGAAGTTGGGAGGTTATGGATACCCTTGACGAAACCTTAAGCTATAAGATTTATCAGATGTATGCATACGATATCCCTCAGGGCTTTCATATGATTGGACTCAAGAATTTCGTTACAAAGAATTGCTAAAAAGAAAAATAACACGGATACATTCCGTGTTATTTTTTGCTTATTCCATAAATAATGAATGGTTCTGCTAGTGGTATAAATATACTTAATACAAGAAATAAAGTGGCGTATTTAGGCGTTTTCATCTCGTATAATCTATAAAGTAACCCTAGCTTACAAATAATGAATAAAAATGTTGCAAATGGCCCTACATACGGTAAAAATGAAGAGAGTAGTAATGCGGGTAGTAAATACTCTGGGTGGTCTACATCTACACCAAATATTCTTGTTCTTTTAAGGATTATACCGTATATAAAGAAACAACCAAAAGGTATAAAAGCAAGCCATGCAAAACTTCTATTGTTATTTCTAGCCAATGTATATAATCCTATAGAACGAATAAAATATAGTACAAGAATAGCAAGTGTAGTAAATATTAGTATTAAAGAAATAGTACCAATAATAGAAGTTAAGCTAGACCAGTCAATATTCATAATTTGTTCGCTAGAAGGAACATTTAATACATCGTTTAACCAGTTCATAAATCTATTAAACATTTGATTTAGTTTAATTGGAATAGTAGCAGTTTCGTTTAATATATTTGTATTCATAAAATCTAATCCTTTCAGAATTATTATGTGGATTATGTGGAAAAATATAATAAAAGATTTACAAAAATATGAATTTGATACAAAAGCAATACAAATAAATATGCAAAAAGCACCAAATTAATGGTGCTTTTTATTGCGTTTGTTACTGTGCATGAAGATCTGTAAGCGTAAGAGCGGTGCAGACATCGGTGTTCTTTTCTCTGGGAATAACGATAGAGAAATCTTTGCAACCGGCAATGTCTACTGTAAACTCCTTTTCTTTGAGATAACGATAGCCTACGAACTTCTTCTTACCGTCTGCTTTGGTGAATTCGAAGTAGCAGTCGATTTCAAGATTCGAGATGAATCTGAAAGTGAGAGTTTGATAGTCCTTATCGTTTACAAATGTAAAAATGTATTCCTTGTTCCGGATACATCTTGAGAAGTTAATAAGCAGCGTGTCGCTTACATTGAAATCTGTTTGTACGGGCTTATCTCCGTTAAACATAAGTTGTAGTTTTTGATCCATTCTTTATTACCTCCAGTTGTTTGTAATCATATTTTTTACTACATAAGTAGTATATCATAAATATATTTTTATGTCAACTTAAATAAAAATGCTTGCAAATTGTGAGGTATTGTAGTAATATAATTAGCATGAGGTGATAATATTGTCTAGAACAGCTACAGCAAGAAATATTCGTGGCGAAAAGATAATGGAATATCTAGAAAAGAATCCACTTGCAACGGATGAAGTTTTAGCGAAAACTTTTAAAGTAAGTGTAAATACAATAAGACTAGATAGAGCAAGATTAGGTATAAAAGAGTTCAAAGAAAGACTAAAAAATAAAGCGGAAGAAACAATGAAACATGTTACTTCAATTTCGCCAGCAGAGTTTATAGGCGATATGATTAAATTCACACCAAGTGAAGGTGCGGTTTCAAGATTAGAAACAACAAACGACATGACTTTTGAAGGAATGAATGTTGTAAAAGGACAATATATATATTCTTTTGCAGAATCTATGGCTATTTCTTTAATACCAACAAAAGCGGCTTTAGTAGGAGTAGCAAACATTAAATATGTAGAGAAAATTGAAGCTGATACTGTAATATATGCCAATGCAGAAGTTAGAAGAAAAACTGCTAGTGGATATATAGTTTGGGTAAGAATTTTAGATGAAAAAGATAATCTTAAATTTAAAGGTAAATTCATATTGAAAGGATTAAAATAATGGAAATATTAGTAGATGTAAATGGAAGCGATAATGGAATAGATGAAGCTATTAGAGGTGTAGTAAATTCTATTGGTAAAACAAAAGCAAAACTAACTATGGTTGGGGATGAAGCAAAAATTAAAGATTTTATTAAAGGAGAATATTTATCCAAAGCAGATAATATATTAAAGAATGTATCAATACTTGATGCTAAAGATGCAATAACTAACTTTGATGATCCTGCTTTTGCAATTAAACACAAAAAGGAATCTAGCATAGTTAAAGCATATGACTACATGAAAGAAAAAGAACATACATTATTCCTATCTGCAGGTAGCACAGGTGCTGTTATGGCTGGTGGACTTCTTAAATTAAAAAGAATTGAAGGAATACATAGACCAGCACTTGCAACAGTTCTTCCAACAGTGGATGGAACTGGGGTTGTGCTTTTAGATTGTGGCGCAAACGTAACTGCTGCTGGCGTATCTTTAGTACAATTCGCTAAAATGGGTATGGTATATTGTAAAGAAGTATTAAAGAAAGATAAAATAAGAGTTGCAATGCTAAACATTGGAACTGAAGATAAAAAAGGTTCTCCAGACTTAAAAGAAGCTTACCAATCATTAATGGAAGAATGCCCAGAATTTATTGGTAACATTGAAGCAAGAGAAATCTTATCTGGAGATGCAGATGTAGTTGTTGCAAATGGTCTTATGGGAAATGTAGCTTTAAAATCTATTGAAGGAACAGCTAAGATTATGAAAAACGCACTTATGTCTGAATTTAAGAAGAATGTATTTAACAAATTAAAAGCAGCAAGTTCAGTTGGCTTAATTAAAAAAGCTTTATATAAATATGATTATACAAAATATGGCGGAGCAGTTCTTCTAGGTATAAAGAAGCCAGTAATTAAAATACATGGTAACGCAAAAGCACAAAATTATGAAGCTGCAATACTTCAAGCGGACACTGTTTTAGAGCAAAAACTAGTAAGAAAATTGTCAGAAAAAATAACTAAGTAATAACAAAAGTATTGACAACAGTATAAAAATAATAGATAATACACATATAAGCTTTAACATGGAGGTGAATAAAGTGGATAATGTTTTTGAAAAAGTAAGAGAAGTAATAATGGAACAATTAGGAATAGAAGATGAAAGTAGTATAACAACAGCTACCACATTTATTGATGATTTAGGAGCAGATTCTTTAGATGTTGTTGAATTAATAATGGCATTAGAAGAAGAATTCGGTATTGAAGTACCAGAAGTTGAAGCTGAAAAAATCGTATCAGTTGGTGACGTGGTTGAATATATTAAATCAGTAGTCTAATATAATCTAATATAAATAGAAAATGTAAATAACAGTAGTATACTACTGTTATTTTTTTCTTTTTTATGGTAAAATATTAGTTGGAGTGAGAATTATGCTAAGTTTAATAGATATAGAAAAGAAAATTGGATATGTATTTAAAAACAAAGAGTTACTTAAAACAGCCCTTACACATAAGTCTTATGCATATGAGAGAACAGGTGAAGACGTTTCTAAATACAATGAAAGATTAGAATTTTTAGGAGATGCAATACTTGAACATATTGTGTCAATATATTTGTATAATGTTGAGCCTAAATTAAAAGAAGGTGTGATGAGCAAAAAGCGTGCTGAGATTGTATGTGAAGTGTCGCTTAGCAGAATTATACGTGAAAGAAATTTAGCAAAAGATATTAGACTTGGTAAATGTGAAATAAATACAGGTGGTAACAAAAAAGATGCCATACTTGCAGATATGTTTGAAGCAATTCTTGGTGCAGTATACTTAGACGGCGGATATGATGAAGCAAATAGAGTGTGCCTAGATATGATAAAAAGCACAATAGATTATGTTGTAGCTAAGGAAGATACATTGGATTACAAGACAAGACTACAAGAAATACTTCAAAGAAACGGCAATGTAAAAATAGAATATGTACTAGAGAAAGAACAAGGTAAAGACCATGCAAAAATGTTCTTTAGTGCAGTGTATTTTAATGATAAGAAAATAGGAGAAGGTAGTGGAAAAACAAAGAAATTGTCAGAACAAAATGCAGCAAAACAAGCCATTGAAAAAATTAAAGATTAAACTTAACCTAAAGAAGGAACTGGGTTTGCATATAAAAAAAGACAATATGTATATAATACCAATATTTATACCACATAGAGGATGCAAGAATGAATGTGTTTTCTGCAATCAAAGAAAGATTAGTGGGGAAACAAGGGATGTTACAGAACAAGATGTAAGAAATGAAATAGAAAAGTATCTTGAAATGTATAAGGATAAATCTAAAACTAAGCAAATTGCATTCTTTGGTGGAAGTTTTACGGGTCTTGAAATGGAAGATCAAGTGAGATTCTTAAAGGTTGCAAACGAATATATAGAAAAAGGTTTAGTTAAGGATATTAGAATATCTACAAGACCAGATTATATTAGTGAATTAATTCTAAAAATTCTTAAAGGATATAACGTATCTGTAATTGAACTTGGAGTTCAATCTATGGATGACGAAGTACTTCTTAAAGCTAAACGCGGACATACTGCAGAAGATGTTGTTAAAGCTTCAAATTTAATAAATAAATATGGCTTTGAACTTGGACATCAAGTAATGGTAGGTTTGCCAGAAAGCACGTTGGAGAAAGAACTTGAAACAGTAAGAAAAAGTATTGAACTTAAACCTAAGATGGTTAGAATATATCCAGTATATGTGCTTAAAGAAAGTAAACTTTGGGATATGTATGAATCTGGAGAATATACACCGTTAGAGATTGAAGATGCTGTAAACAGAGCTAGTGCTATGTATGAAGAATATATTAAGCATAATATAAAAGTTATTAGAATAGGTCTTCAAACAACAGAAGAAATTAATTCTAAAAATGAAGATATAAAAGGGCCGGTAACAGATAATTATAAAGAACAAGTATTATCCAATATAGCAAAAAAACATACTTTAGAGAAAATAAACAAAGCTAAGGAGAATAGAGAAATAATAATTAAAGTTCCAGAAGAACAAATAAATTATATAGTTGGAGCGAAGAAATCCAACATCCCACAATATGAAAGTGAATATAGTGGAAAAGTTAGAGTAAAAATCAAGTAAATTGAGAAAGGTGTTATAAAAATATAGCACTTTTCTTTTTGTTTTTTCATCGTTTTAATAGCAATATAAATTATATATTTTCCATTGATTTTTGAAAAAACTTAATATATAATGTGGGTATATATAGTATAAAAGGGGAAACTTATGGACAAACCACTTGCGTTTAGAATGAAGCCAACAACTCTAGAAGAGTTCTATGGACAAGAACATATTGTGGGTAAAGATAAGTTGTTATATAGATTAATAAAGGCAGATAGATTAACTTCTGTGATATTTTGGGGGCCACCAGGTTGTGGAAAAACATCGCTTGCTAGGGTAATAGCGAACACCACAAAATACAATTTTGTTGAACTAAATGCTACTTCTGCAGGGGTATCAGATATAAAGAAAATAGCAGAAGATACTAATAACTTGTTCTTTAATCCAAGCGGAAAAACAATAGTATTTATTGATGAGATACACAGATTTAATAAGTTACAACAAGATGCACTTTTACCAATGGTAGAAAAGGGAACAATAATACTTATAGGTGCAACAACAGAAAATCCATATTTTGAAGTAAACAAAGCTTTGGTTTCAAGATCAACAATATTTAAATTAGAACCATTAACTACTGATGCTGTAGAAGATATAATAAGGTCTACATTATCAAATAAGGAGAATGGACTTGGAAATTATAAAATAGATATAGACGATGATGCTATAGGCTTTTTAGCAAGAACAACAGAAGGTGATGTAAGAACTGCATTAAACGCATTAGAACTGGCTGTAATAAGTTCAGAACTTGAAGCGAACGGCAGTGTAAAAGTAACAGCCGAAATACTTGAAGAATGTTTGCAAAGTAGAAAACTTTATTATGATAAAAATTCAGAAGCACATTATGATACTATTTCTGCATTTATTAAATCAATGCGTGGAAGTGATCCAGATGCAGCAATACACTACTTGGCTAGAATGTTAGAAGCTGGAGAAGATCCGATGTTTATAGCAAGAAGAATAGTAATATGTGCAGCTGAAGATGTAGGACTAGCAAATCCTAACGCTTTGGTAGTAGCAAATGCGGCAATGCAAGCGGTGCATCAAGTAGGAATGCCAGAAGCAAGAATAATACTTGCGGAAGCAGTTTGTGTAGTTGCTAATTCAAGAAAATCTAATAGCGCTTATATGGCTATAAATAATGCAATAGAAGATGTGCATAATATGGATGTTGGCGAAGTTCCAATGCATATTAGAAATGCACCAATAAAAGAAATGGAAAAGGATGGTTACCATGTGGGATATAAATATCCTCATGATTATCCTGGTGGAATAGTAGAGCAACAATACCTACCAGATGAACTAAAAGATAAAAAATACTACATTCCTAAAGAATGGGAGGTTAGATAGTGTCAAGAAAAGATAAAAGAGAAGAAAATAAGAAGCACGAGTCTAAACCTAAAGCTAAGATAGTTATAAAGTTACCTGAATTTAAGGGGTTTACTAAAAAACAAATAGTAACATCCGTATTAATTGCAGTAGGGCTTGTAATAGTTCTTTGTATAATGAATTATTCAAACTTAGGTTTGGTATTAAACAAAAATATTACGGACGATGATGTTGTAAAAATTGACTTAATAAGTTCAAATAACAAGATTTATTCGTATTATAATGAAGTTTTAATTGCAGATACAGATAAAATAACAACATACAATAAATATGGTAGAAAAACTTGGGAAGTAAAAATGCAAGGTGCAATAGATGCCAAGATTGTTACTGACGGCAAATATCTTCAAATTATAAATACAGATAAATCGATAGCTTATGTGTTTAATGATAAATACGAAACAGCACAAATACGAGTTGAAGGAAAGATATTCTCAGGCAACATCAATTCTAAAGGAGACAGTGTAATTGAATATGAAGCTTCTGGAAATAAAAAAATACTAGCCGTTTATGATAAACATGGCAAAGCAAAATATAATGTGAAGCTTAGTAGTAACACGATAGGACAATATATATTGTCTGAAGATTCCAAAAAGTTAGTTTATGTTGATGTCAACATAAATGGAATAAGTGTAGCATCATCTATTAAACTTGTAGAATTAAAAAACGATGCAAAGGTTGTAGAACTTGCGTCAGAAGAGAATTCATTAATATACGAAATGGATTTAATAGGAAACAAGCTTGTATATAGAACGGATAAAAACATTGTTCAGTTAGATATAAACACTAAAAAAGAAAAGAGAAGTAGTATTGAACAATCTGGTGTAGTTTCATTAGATTTAGATAAAAACAGATATGCATATGTAGAATTTAATAATGGAAAATATCTGTTAGGCATAAAGAACATCGGTGGCAAAGATAAAGAAGAAGTGGAAATAAAGGAAATGCCAAAGCACTATATATACTCAAAAGATAAAGTGTATGTGTGCTTCCAAAAGGAAATGTACGTATATAATAACTACAAAATGAGAATTAAAGCGTACAATAGTGATATGGTTATAACAAAACCGGTTATTTTAGGTGAAGGAAATAACATAGCGTTTCTTGTTTCAAATAAATTAATAATTTATACAATATAAGGGGGAATAAAAATGATTATTGATATAATTATAGTAGCCTTGTTTTTAGGAGCAGCAGGACTAGGTTACAATAAAGGTGGATTAAAACTAATAGCAAGTTTTGGTACATTTATAGTTGCGTTTATAGCAGCATATCTTTTAGCTAATACTACAGGTATGGCGTTAAAGAAAACAGAAATGGGAGCAACTGCAGCTAAAACAATTAAATCGTCTTTAGTAAATGTTTTAGATTTAACTAAGGGAGACAATCCGGTAACAGGTGTTGTTACAGATATAGCTTCAAGTATACCAGTTGGTGGAGATATAATTCAAAAATTAGTTAATAAAATAAATAAAGAATTACAAGCAAGCAGCGTAGTGTTAGCTAATAAAGTTGTAAATTACCTATTTATAGGTATAGGCTTTATGCTTATCTTCATAACAGCAAAAGTCGTTTTAAGTATAGCGTTCTTTATTCTTGAGTTAATATTTGAACTTCCACTTCTAAAAGAGATGAACAAACTAGTTGGACTGGGATTAGAGTGTGGATTCATGCTAATAAAAATATGGATGGTATTTGGTTTAATAAGCTTCATGTCTCCAATAGATTTTATGGCTAAGGCAGTTAAATTATTAAATGATACAGTTCTTGCTAAATTAATATATGACAACAACTGGTTATTATCATTTATAATAAGCATATTATAGTAATAAGGAATGATGAGTTTGAAAAAGAAGAAACGTACATTATGTGCAAAAATAACAAGATTTTGTACATGTATAACAATAATATCAGTGATTGCATGGGTAGCGCTTTTCAACATAAATAATATGTTGGGCGCTACAAGCGCATCAGCGAGCAATCCAGAAGAAGAATTATTTAAATATTCTAATGAGCCTAAGAAAGACAATGTATCTTTGCTTTTTGCGGGTGTAGATAAAGATGGATTAAGAACTGACAGTATAATATATGCAAAATATGATACAGTCCATAACAAATTATATATGATGTCTATACCAAGAGATACATATACAAATCACAAGTATGCCACTAATAAGATAAATACAATTTATCGTGGGGGCAAATACACAAATGAATTTGTGGACGAAATAGAGAAACTTTTAGATGTAGAGATAGATTACTATGCGGTAATAAATCTAAAGGTTGTATCTGATGTTGTGGACGCAATAGGTGGCATAAAGATAACGTTAGAAGATGATGTTTGGAAATTAAATAAAAAGACGGGAGAATGGAAGTTAACGTTCCCTAAAGGAGAACAAACATTAAATGCAAAACAAGTTGAAACATTAATTAGAAATAGAGATTATAAAGATGGAGATTTATCAAGAGGCAAAATGCAAAGGACGGTTATAACAGCATTAATTAAAAATCTTGTCTCTACGAAGACTCTTATGAAACTAATGGATATAAAAGACATTGTTTTAAGTAATACGAATACTAATCTTACAGTTAGAGAAGGAATGAAATATTTAGGAGAGATTAAAGAGGTAGATCTTAAAAATGTTGTTTCAACAAATATGCCTCTTTTAGATATAAACTATGTTGTAGATGGTACGGCGTGTGTACTTGTAAATAAAGAAAAGGCAAGAAAAATAATAAAAGAAGATTGGGTGTATACACCTGAAGAAACAAATAGTGAAACTCCAAATAATGAGCAAAAATAATTTGCTCATTATTTTTATAATATTATCTATATAATTGCACTTAAAATAGTTGAAAAAAATAAAAAGTTATGTTATACTTATTGGGTCACGTATGTGATAATACACACACAAACAAAGTCTATAGCCCTTCCTCGAAAGAGGTCATATAGATGCCAAAGTTTGTGGAGGAAATTAAAAAGGAGGAAAAGTAAAATGGCAATTATACCTATGAGATCATTACTAGAAGCTGGTGTACACTTTGGACACCAAACAAAAAGATGGGACCCAAGAATGGCTCCTTACATCTTTACAGCAAGAAATGGAATATACATTCTTGACTTACAAAAAACTTTAAAGAAAGCAGTAGAAGCTTATGAACTAGTTAACAAAGTAGCTAGTGAAGGTGGTTCAATACTATTTGTTGGAACTAAAAAACAAATAGCTGAATGCATCAAAGAAGAAGCTGAAAGATGTGGAATGTACTACATCAACAGCAGATGGTTAGGTGGAACATTAACTAACTTCAAAACAATAAGAACTAGAATAGCTAGACTTGTTGAATTAGAAACAATGGAAGCTGATGGAACATTCGATTTACTTCCAAAGAAAGAAGTTAGCAAATTAAAACTTGAAATGGAAAAATTAAACCTTAACCTTGGTGGTATTAAAGATATGGAAAAACTTCCATCATTAATATTCTTAGTAGACTCTAAGAAAGAATTAATTTGTACTAAGGAAGCTAGAAAACTTGGTATACCAACAATCGGTTTAATAGATTCTAACTGTAACCCTAACGATGTTGACTACGTAATTCCTGGTAACGACGATGCAGTAAGAGCAGTTAAATTAATAACAGCTAAAATGGCAGACGCAGCTATCGCTGGAAAAAACGGTGAACCAGTTGAAGATTTAGGTCTTGATGATGTAGAAACTATGGAAGATCTAGTTAAAGAAATGGGCGAAGATAAAATAGAAAGAAAACAAAATAGACCAGCTAGAAGACCAAGACAAGAAAAAGCTACAGAAGAAGTAGTAGAAGAAACTACAACTAAGGAGGAATAATAATATGGTAACAGCAGAACAAGTTAAAGAATTAAGAGAAATGACAGGTGCAGGCGTTATGGACTGCAAAAAAGTTTTAGTTGAAACTGATGGAAACATGGACAAAGCAGTTGAACTATTACGTGAAAGAGGAATAGCTAAAGCAGCTAAAAAAGCTAGTAGAATAGCAGCTGAAGGATTAGTAGAAGCATACATCCACAGCGGAAGATATGGTGCGTTAGTTGAAGTAAACTCTGAAACTGACTTCGTTTCTAAAAACGAAGAATTCAGAACATTTGTTAGAGATATTGCAATGCATATAGTTGCATCAAATCCTAAATATGTTTCAAGAGATGAAGTTCCTGCTGATGTTGTAGAAGCTGAAAAAGAAATTCTTAAAGCACAAGCTTTAAATGAAGGAAAACCAGCAGCAATTGTTGATAAAATGGTAGAAGGAAGAATAAACAAATTTTTCGAGGAAGTATGTTTATTAGATCAACCATTCGTTAAAGATCAAGACAAAACTGTTCAAGAAGTTCTTAACGAAAAAATCGCTGTAATTGGTGAAAATATAGTAATCAGAAGATTTGTTAGATTTGAAAGAGGCGAAGGAATCGAAAAGAAAAAAGAAAACTTTGCTGAAGAAGTAATGAAACAAATTAATGGTTAATATAAACAAGCAAAACAAATAAAAATGAGTACCAACGGTACTCATTTTTTTATTTGTATTTTAATTAAAAGTTTAATCTATTTATTCAATTTTCTCGTTCTATTTGCCTTTCGTTTAAGAGT
The DNA here is from genome assembly GCA_017521005.1 of Clostridia bacterium. GTDB lineage: Bacteria > Bacillota > Clostridia > TANB77 > CAG-465 > UMGS1649. The sequence goes on from JAFXEC010000019.1 coordinate 12,196, forward strand.
GCTTTTAACTTCTTTTTCTGCTTTATCTTTTAGTGCAGAATGCGTTTCTTTTTTGTTCTTATTTCTTTTAGCCTTAACAACAAGAGAAATTATAAGCATGACAACAACTAAACAAATGATAAATATTGTTGTAAATTCCGGCTCTTTAACAATATTTAGAGTTTTCAATTCTGTAATAGTTATATCGTAAGTTGCGTTATATGAACCTTTATCTGTATTTATTGTAAATGTAATATCACCATAATCCTCATTTTCTTTAAATGTTTCTTTAGTAACGGTTGATAGATTAGTTTCGTCTAATTTCAATTCATAAGCTATTGTAGTTATAGTTTCATCGTTTTTAAGTAACAACTCTAAATTGTCTTTAATGTTTAATTTGTATTTTAAGTTTGTCTCGTAGTTTATATAGTCAAATGAATAATTTTCTTTATTATCAAAAGTACGTCTGCTAAAGTTATCAAAAGAATAGTTAAATAAATTTATTGCATCTGTGTATCTTGCATCTTGCCCATTTACTTGACTGGCCTTGAAAACAGCTATAATTATTGTTTTGTCGTCTTTTTTACCCAATGTAACAAGTGTCCTGCCCGCTTCGTTAGTATAACCGGTTTTTCCACCTATTGCATATTCATAATATCTTCCGTGTTTGTTTTCAGATTTAGTAAGTAGCAATCTATTAGTGTTGTATAAATATCTTTTGGATTTTGTTTTGTTAGTTTCAGGAACTATGTATAGTTTCGTTGAAATAATTTTAACAAAATGTTCATTTTGAATGCAGTAATTAAAAATTTTAGCTACATCTAGAGCGGTTGTGTAATGATTATCGTCTGAGTAGCCATGCGCATTTACAAAGTTTGTTCCTGTGCAACCAAGTTCTTTAGCTTTAGTGTTCATTAATTTAACGAAATCTTGTATATTGCCTGAAACAGCTTCTGCTAAAACATTAGCCGCATCGTTGCCTGAATAAATTAAAAGGCAATGTAAAAGTTCGTCTACTGTTAGGATTTCCCCTTCTTTAATGTATGCCGAAGAACTATCCCAAGGTATTTTAAGAGCAGTCTTAGTTGCTACTATATTTTGGTTTAAATCTAAATTTTCCAACGCTAAAATAGCGGTAATAATCTTTGTTATACTAGCTGGATATACTTTAGTATTCATGTTTTTATCGTACAGGACAGTGCCAGAGCCAGCTTCCATTGCAATAGCTGCTTTAGAATTTGTGCTTGGCGGTTCTACTGCGAATACCGAAAAACAATTAAATAATATAAATGTGAATATCCATAGTTTGTATGAAATCTTGAGTTTCATTTATTCACCTCGTAAGTAGCACTATTATACTATACAATAATCAAATAGTGAATAGATTTTTACAAAATATTGATTTAATATTGAGTATGATATAAAATATGAGTGGAATAAGGAGATTATGAAAATGCTAAAAAAACAAGGTGTAACAATGATAACGTTATCGATTGCAGTTGCAGTAATGGCAATACTTACAGCAGTTGTAATAGTTAATATAGACAATATAATACCTAATGCTAGAAAGTCTAAAATAGCAGAAGAATTTGAGTTAATAGAAGATGCAGTTAAGGAATATTATTTAACATATGGTAATTATCCTGTATTAAACAATACAACATATACAATGGATCAATTAATTAGTCTAAATACAACTGGCAAGGGTTCGGCTTTATCTGCAACAATAACAGCAAATGGTGATGATGATGCAATATTTTTCGTTATTGATTTAGAAAAAATAAGGGTAACGACATATAATTATGGAAAAAGCGTAACGCAAGATGATATTTATGTTGCCGCAGATTTAACGGGGAATTTGTATTATCCAAGGGGAATATTAGCTAACGGTGAAACTATATTTTCTACTGGAGATTTTGAAGATACAACTAATATAGATTAAGGCTAAAAAATAAATTGCAAGAATGTGTGAGATATCGGAAAACTATTGATTTTTTGCACAAATATAGTATAATAGTCACAGAGATTTTTGGAGGTAAGAAAACATATGGATTTAAGTATCTATGAGAATAAAATGAAAGAAAGAATTGACTACTTAAGAGAAGAATTAGGAAATATAAGAGCAGGGAGAGCAAACCCACAAATATTAAATAAAATATGTGTAGAATATTATGGTTCTCTAACTCCACTTAACCAAGTGGCATCAATATCTGTTCCAGAACCAAGACAAATATTAATAGCACCATGGGATAAAAGCTTGTTAAATGAAATAGCAAAAGCTATAACTAAAGCGGATATAGGAATAAACCCACAAAATGATGGAACTGGTGTAAGATTAATATTCCCAGAATTAAACGAAGCAAGAAGAAAAGAAATAGCAAAAGATATAAGTAAAATGGGAGAAGAAACTAAAGTTGCAATCAGAAATATAAGAAGAGATGCAATTGATGATATCAAGAAAACTGGAAAAGAAGAGAGCATCAGCGAAGATGAAATCCGTTCGCTAGAAGATTCTGTTCAAAAAATAACAGACAAACAAATAGAAGTAGTAACTGGAGTAGTTGCTGAAAAAGAAAAAGAAATAATGGAAGTATAGTAGGGGATTTTATGAAAAAAAGAATAATTTCGGGGGCAGTTTTTGTAGCATTATGGATAGCAATACTGCTAATAAACAATCCTCTGTTTGATACTGCAATAGTAGTTGCATTAGCATCAATGGCTACTCACGAATACTATAAGGCATTTAGAAATATTGGATACAAACCGATTAGCTGGATAGGCTATGTTGGATGTATGGCAATATTTTTGATGGGGGGAATAATTCCCGAAGCATATAAATTATTATTAATAAAAATAATAGTTCCAGTAGGCCTAATAAGCGCATTTGCTTATATGGTTGTTGGAAATGTTAAAAGAACAATTTTAGATGTAGCGATAACAATATTTGGTTTATTATATATTCCATGTTTGTTTGCGTTCTTAAAATTAATATTAGGGCTTAGAGAATATAGCAGATTTTACTTATTGTATGTTCTATTTGGCGCATTTGTAAGTGATACGTTTGCATTCTTAGTTGGTTCTAAGTTTGGGAAAACAAAGCTTGCTCCAGATATAAGTCCAAATAAAACAGTAGAAGGATCTATGGGTGGAATAATTGGAGTTGTAATTTCATTTATAATATTAACAGTAACAGGAAATTTCAACGGAATTCCAGGAGATGTGTTCTACTGGACAATGGTAGGTGTTGCGGCTGCAATAGCTGGCCAATTTGGCGATTTAACAGCATCTGCAATTAAAAGATTTTGTAAAATTAAAGATTTTGGAAATATAATGCCAGGACATGGCGGAATATTAGACAGATTTGATAGTTTAATGTTTGTTGCGCCAATCGTATATATTTTTATAACTTTATACGTATAATAGAAAAGAGGTATATGAATAATGGCTTTAGTTTTAACTATAATTAAACTAATAATAGTTTTAAGTGTAGTTGCTACTATCCATGAATTTGGGCACTTCCTTTTTGCTAAACTGTTCAAAATGACAGTAAATGAATTTAGCATAGGGTTTGGCCCAAAAATATTCTCTAAGGAATATAAAGGAACAAAATATTCTTTAAGATGGATATTGTTCGGTGGATATGTTGCAATAGAAGGTGAAGAAGGCGACTCAGAAGATGATAATGCCTTTAATAAAAAACCATGCTGGCAAAGAATAATTGTGCTTGTAGCAGGAGTACTATTTAATGCAATACTTGCAACAGTATTATTCCTAGGAACAAATATGGTATCACCTACATTTGGAACTAAAATTTCTGGTATCTATGAAAACGGTGCCGCATATGTTGCCGGATTACGTGAAGGTGATATAATAACAAAAATAGAAGACAAGGTAACACATATTTACCAAGATGTTGCACTATATAACAAAACAGATAAAAAGGATGTTACAGTTGAGTATCTAAGAGATGGTAAAACATATACAACTCTTGTAAAAGATGCTGTTAAAAAAATCGGTTATATGGGTGTATATTTTGAAGCAACAAAGCTAGATGAAGAAGGTAATGTTTTAACTTATGTTCAAGTGGTTGAACCAGGTATGCCAGCAGCTTCAAAAATAAAAGCTGGAGATAAAATATTAAAAGTTAATGGTAAAGAAACAAAACTTTCTATAGATGTAATATCTGAAATATCTGCTAATGCTGAAAAAGAAGTTACAATACTAGTATTAAGAGATGATAAAGAGGTAGAGGTAAAACTTGTACCAGACACCAAACTTTCTTTTGATTTAGGATTATCTAATTTTGCAGAAGAGAAAACTACTGTAAAAACAGCTTTTTATAAATCAGTATCAACAATATCACAAATTGTTGGTTCTTATGTAGATTTATTTAGAGGTAAAGTAAAGGTAAATCAATTATCTGGAATAGTTGGAATCGGAGAAATGGTTTCTAGAACAGATGGAATAGCAGAATTCTTAAGCATGATGGCCATGATATCACTAGCAGTTGGAATTGCTAATATATTACCATTCCCACCACTTGATGGCGGTAAAGTAGTATTAGTGTTGATAGAGTGGATAACTAAGAAGAAAGTTCCAGAAAAAGTGGAATTAATACTAAGTTATATTGGCCTTGGATTATTGCTAGCACTAACAGTGTTTGTAACGATAAATGATATAATAAGAGTAGTATAAAAATAAAACGAAAGATGAAATTAAATAAGTATAAAAATCCAAAATGTTTGTATTATCATTTTGGGTTTTTATATACGTATATGGGGGAAATATATGAAAAAACTGAGTGAATTGTTTGCGCCTGCTGCAATAGAGGGTAGCAGTATAAACGATTTGATGGTAGAAGAGGTAAAGTTTTCTAAAAAAGCTAATGCGGCTATTATAACACTTGAAATAAAAGATGGAATTGAGCCTAAAGATGTAATTGCTTTTGAAACAAATGCTACTAAAGCTTTTTCGCTAAAGAGCTTTAGAGTTATTCCGCATTTAAATGAAAAAAGGGAATTTAATGAAAAAGATATAGATAAAGTTTTAGATTATTTAAAGTTAGCAAGGCCTTATGTAGTAAATGTATTAGAAATATCTAAAAAAGAATACATTAAAGATGCTAACAAGGTAACATTAGAATTAAAAGTTCCAAATGCGAATTTCCTTAAGCTTCAAAAAACAGAAGAGTTTTTAACAGAAACTGTATCTGCATATTATGGTGTAAACATAGAATTTGAAATTTGTGATTCAAATACAGCAAAAGCAGATTTTGTTGCAAGCCACAAAGAAGAGAAGTTTATAGCACCACCACCATCAGATAAGCCAAAGGAACAAAAACCACAAGGAGAATACAAAGCGCCTGTCACGCCGCAACCACAACCGCAATCATCACAACCAACATACTTTAAGCCTAAAGAAGAAAAACAAGAAGGTCCAAAGGCAGAAAATGTAATAATGGGAAAAGACATTACGTCTTCTAAAGTAGATAAGATAGAAGATATAAATCAAGATATGGAAAATGCTTGTATTGAGGGTAAAATAGAAGCGTGTGAGGTTAAAACTACTAAGACTGGTAAAGAAATGTTTTCTTTAGAAGTTAGTGATGAAACAAGTACAATAGCTGTAAAAATCTTTGCAGATCCTAAACGTATAGATGTTGGAGAACTTAGTGGAAGATTAAAAGTTGGTAAGTACATAAAAGCAGATGGAAAACCACAATATGATATGTTTGCTAAGGATATTTCAATAATTCTTAGAAATATAGTAGATGGAAAAAAACCACCAGAGAGAAAAGATGAAGCAGAGGTTAAGAGAGTAGAACTACATCTACATACACAAATGAGCTCTATGGATGGTGTAAGTTCGGCAACAGATCTTGTAAAGCAAGCTATAAAATGGGGACATAAAGCTATAGCAATAACAGACCATGGTGTTGCACAAAGTTTCCCTGAAGCAAACCTTGCAGCATTTAATTATGCGGAAAAGAAGTTTGATATTAAAGTGCTATATGGAACAGAAGGATACCTAGTTCCAGACGTTGCACCAGTATTTGAAGCACCAACTACATATACAGTTTTTGATATAGAAACAACTGGTTTTACACCAGGAAGTGATGCAATAACGGAAATAGCAGCTGTTAAAGTAAAAGATGGACAGATGGTAGATGAATTCTCTACATTTGTAAATCCAGAAAGAAGTATACCTAAAGAAGTACAAGAACTAACTCACATAACACCAGATATGGTAAAAGAGGCTCCAAAGATAGAAGAAGCTTTAAGAGGATTCTTGGATTTTGCAAAGGATACAGTTATAGTTGCACACAATGCAAAATTTGATACATCATTTATAAATTATTATGCAGATAAATGTGGTTATGAAAAACCAGAATTTGCAATAGATACATTGGCTATAGCAAGAGAAATGTTTGAAGGGTATGAAAACCACAAGCTTGGAACAATAGCAGCCAATCTAAACATAGAACTAGAAAACGCACACAGAGCAATAAACGATGCTAGAGCAACAGCTAAAGTGTTTATAAAGATGTGTGAAATTCTGGAAGAACGCGGCATGAAACTAAACGAATATGTTCAAACTGAATATATAGAAGACAAGAGAAATTTCTCTCCATACCATATAATAATATTTGCAAAAAACTATGTTGGACTTAAGAATCTATATAAATTAATATCTTTTGCACATATTAGATATTTCCACAAGAAACCTAGACTTTCTAGATCGTTAATAAATAGATATAGAGAAGGATTAATAATTGGTTCCGCTTGTGAAAGAGGTGAACTTTACCAAGCTGTTTTAGAGAATAGAATGGATGAGGCGCGTGAAATTGCTAAATATTATGATTATTTAGAAGTTCAACCAATAGGTAACAACGAATTCTATATTCGTAATGGTACTGTTAAAGATGAAAAAGAGTTACAAGAAATAAATAAAAAGATAATAAACTTGGGTAAAGAGTTGAATATACCTGTAGTAGCTACAGGAGATGTTCACTTTATGAATCCTCAAGATGAGTTGTATAGAAGAATAATAATGGCTGGTCAAGGATATGACGACGCGGATGAACAAGCGCCACTTTATTTAAGAACAACAAACGAAATGCTTAAAGAATTCGACTACCTTGACGAAGCAACTGCAAGAGAAATAGTAATAGAAAACACTAATAAAATTGCAGATATGTTTGAAGAAATAAAACCGGTTGTTGATGGAACATACAACCCAGTAATTGATGGTTCGGATGAAGAAATAGAACGCTTAACTTATGAAAAGGCAAGAAGTATATATGGAGATCCATTACCAGAAATTGTTGAAGCGAGAATAAAGAAAGAGCTAAACTCAATAATAACAAATGGGTTCTCGGTTATGTACATCATAGCTCAAAAACTAGTTAAGAAATCTAACGATGATGGTTATCTAGTTGGTTCCAGAGGTTCGGTTGGTTCGTCTTTCGTAGCAACAATGTCTGGTATAACGGAGGTAAATCCACTTCCGCCACATTATGTTTGTCCGCATTGCAAATATAGTGAATTTCCACCAGTTACAGTAACAACTGGAGTAGATATGGAAGATAAAGATTGCCCTAAATGCGGAAATAGAATGAAGAAAGATGGAATGGATATTCCATTCGAAACATTCCTAGGATTTAAAGGGGACAAGGTTCCAGATATAGACCTTAACTTCTCTGGAGATTACCAAGCAAAAGCTCACGCATATACAGAGGTGCTATTTGGTAAATATAAAACATTTAGAGCTGGAACAATATCTACACTTGCAGAAAAAACTGCATATGGATTTGTTAAGAAATATTATGAAGGTAAGAATCAATATGTAAGAGTACCTGAAATAAACAGAGTGTCTAGAATGTGTACAGGTATTAAGAGAACAACAGGACAACACCCGGGTGGTATTATAGTTGTACCAAGAGATAAAGAAATCTATGATTTCTGCCCAGTACAAAGACCGGCTGATGATCCTACATCAAGTACAATAACAACACATTTTGACTTCCACTCAATCCATGACAACTTACTAAAACTAGATATACTTGGCCATGATGATCCTACGGTTATAAGAATGCTTGAAGATTTAACTGGAATAGATGCAAAAACAATTCCGCTAGATGAACCAAAGGTAATGTCTCTGTTTAGTTCTACAGAAGCATTAGGAATAACAGAAGAACAAGAACGTTCTAAAGTTGCAACTTATGCAATACCGGAGTTTGGTACTAAGTTTGTTAGACAAATGCTACTTGATACAAAACCAACAACATTTGGAGAACTTGTTAGAATCTCTGGACTGTCACATGGTACTGACGTTTGGTTAAACAATGCACAAAGCTTAATAGAACAAGGAATAACAACACTTAAAGAAGCAATATGTACTCGTGACGACATTATGATTTACTTAATACAAAAAGGACTTGATCCATCGCTTGCGTTCAAAATAATGGAGATAACAAGAAAAGGTAAAGCGAAAAAAGACCTTACTGAAGAAATGAAAGAGAAAATGAGAGAATGTGATGTGCCAGAATGGTATATTGATTCGTGCTTAAAGATTAAGTACATGTTCCCTAAAGCCCATGCTTGTGCGTACGTTATGATGGCATATAGAATAGCTTACTTTAAGGTATATTATCCAAAGGCATTCTATGCTACATACTTAACTGTTAGAGCGGATGCATTTAATGCAGATGTAATGTGTACGAATAAACAAAAGGTTAAAGAGGCAATGAAGACTATTGAATCTAATCCTGAAGCAAGTAATGTTGAAAAGGATATGGTTACAGTTCTTGAAGTTGTAAATGAAATGATGGAAAGAGGAATAGATTTCTTGCCAATAGATTTATATAAATCTGATGCAACTAAATTCTTAGTAGAAGAAGATGGAATAAGACCTCCACTTTCAGCAATACCAACATTTGGTACAGTCAACGCTAAAAATATTGCAGAAGCAAGAAAAGAAGGAGAGTTTTCTTCAAAAGAAAATTTAATGACTCGCGCAAAACTAGGTAAATCTGCAATGGAATTGCTTGACAAATATGGATGTACAAAGGGTATGCCAAATTCAGCACAAGTATCATTATTTGATGAATTTTAAAAATATATTGAAAAGTGAAAAACGATATTATATAATATTAACGAGGAGTTGATTATATATGAAATTAGATTTAAATGGAATGGGCATTGAAGTAACAGACGGAATCAGAGAATATGCTGAGAAGAGAGTAAGTAAACTAGACAAATTCTTTGATAATGACACAATTGCACACATTACATTCGCAGCAAAAAAGGAGAAACAATACGTGAGTCTTCGTGTAGAAGCTAAAGGCAAAACTTACATGGCAGAAGAACCAACTCATGACGTTTATGCTGGTATTGACCTTGTAATGGATAAAATTTTAGGTCAAATAAGAAAACAAAAAACAAAAATATTAAATAAAAGAACAGAAAAGAATGTAAACATGGGTGTTACTGAAGAAGACCTAGATGTTGAATAAAATTAAATATTAAAAAACGAGAGGATTGTTCCTCTCGTTTTTATTTTTAATATTTATTTTAATGTCTATACAATACAAACACCATATAACAAGCATATATACTTAGTAACGTAAAACCTTCCATTGCTGTAATTTCTGGTTTTTTTCTTGTAAACAATCTAAGTACTAAACATACTAAAACAAAAACTGCAGCATCTATAACTAGCGATGGTGTATTTACTTTAATTGGATTAATTAAAGCGGATGTACCAATGACGAACAATGTATTAAGCATATTACTACCAATTAAATTTCCGATTGCTATATTTATTCTGTTTTTCTTTATAGCTGCAATAGATGTACTTATTTCAGGAAGTGATGTCCCTACTGCTATTATGGCGATAGATATAAATGTTTCACTAACTTTGAAAACTCTTGCTATAACAACAGCGTTGCTTACAACAAGTTCTGCGCCGATATATATAGCAATAATGCATAATAGCATTAAGAATACATCTTTAAGTATAATTCTGATGTCTTTTATAGAAAATACTTTTTTATTATCTTCGCCTTTTGCATCTTTTTTATAACGTATTTGTTTTTCTTTATCATCTTTATATTTTTTTTCTCTACGATTCCTTAAATATTCTCCAAATTCATATAATGTATAATATATAAATATCAAGAAAAACAATAAAAGGATTATACCGTCAGTTCTTGTTACTGCGTTGTGAGACGAACCAGAATCTACAATATCCATTAATAGAACGAACAGAGCAGTGCTAGATATTAAGCTCATATTCATATCTTTTCTAATCGTTTCACGTAGTAGTTTTAGTGGATTTGTAAGACAGATAATTCCTAATATGCAACACATATTAAATATATTTGTTCCTATAATATTACCAATTAAGAAATCTGAATTGCCGTTAAATGAAGCACTTAAAGATAATAATAGTTCAGGAAGACTAGTTCCAATAGACACTATTGTAAGTCCTATTAGTACTTCACTCATCTTAAACTTTTTACCTATTTTTGTTCCAAGATCAACGAATAAATCTGAACCTTTTATTAATAGAAATAATCCTGCCACCATAAGTAAAATGGCAAAAAATACATTCATTTTCTTTTCTCCTTTGTATAATTAATAACAGTATATCATGAATATATTAAAAATAACAACATCTAAATTATGTAAAAACATGTAAAACAAAAGTGCAGATATACATCTGCACTTTAACAAAATAAATAGTTTTCTAATAAAATTACATATTAGATTCAGCCTTTTCTATAAGTTTTTTAACCATTCTTCCACCTATAGAACCAGCTTGTTTAGAAGTTAAATCACCGTTATAACCTTGTTTTAAGTTAACACCGATTTCACTTGCAACTTCGTATTTCATTTTTTCTAAACCAGCTTTAGCATTTGGGTTTACATATGAATTGCTTGCCATAAAGTTTCACCTCCTATTTTTCTATTGCAAAACTAAAATTTGTTTTACACTAATAATTTGTGAAAAAATAAACAAAAAATACAGGAAATTTGTGGTAAAAAAACAACAGAAAAAATGATTAAAAAACATAGCTAAATGGCCACCTTTGATTGACTTTTTATGTAAAGTGTGTTAAAATACTAATTATGTAATGCAATGTTGGAGGTAAAGATGAATACAATATTAAAAAAGACAATAGCAACAATATTATTAATAGCAATGTTAATAACACACACACCAGTATATGTTATTGCAGCGGCAGACACAACTCCGCCATCAGTGGTGGTTTCTGGGCTGTCTTCAAGTACAGTAGCATATAAAGGAGAATCAATGAGTTTTAAAGTGTATTTCTCGGATGAAACGGCAATGGGAGAAGTAACACTTACTAAAAACCATGTTATGCTAATAGGATTTACAGGAGATATATCTGTAAGCGGAAGCGGAAATACAAGAACAGTAACTATCTCAAATGTAAACGATAATTCTACAACAGCAAACAAGGTAACTATAAGAGCAAATGCAGCAAAAGATGCTGCTGGAAACACATCTAAGGTTTTCACATCTTCAGCTTTCACAATAACTGAAAGACCAGATACAACAAAACCTTCAGTAGTAGTTTCAGCACCATCTCCTGCAACAATAACAGAAGGTGGAACAGTAAAATATACAGTATCATTCTCAGACAATAAAGGTATAGCAACTAATAATTTTAGTTCTAATTATGTATCTTTATCTGGATTTGATGCGGATATAACAGTATCAGGTGAAGGAAATACTAGAACAGTTACACTTACAAATGTTACAGGAACAGCTGATTCAAATAACAAAATATCAATAAGAGCAAATGCAGTAAAAGATGCTGCTGGAAATGGATCAAGCGTTGTAACATCAACAGCTTTCACAATAAAAGCTAAAGATGCAACAAAACCATCAGTAGTATTATCTATGCCATCACCAACAACAGTAGTAGAAGGTGGAACAGTAAAATACACAGTATCATTCTCAGACAATGTTGGAATATCAACATATAACTTTAATGAAAACTATGTATCATTAACAGGTTTTACAGCTAATGTTGCAGTGAGCGGAAGTGGAAACACAAGAACAGTAACTCTTTCAAACATATCAGGAGCTGCTGATTCAGATAATAAAATATCTATAAGAGCAAATGCAGTAAAAGATGCTGCTGGAAACGGATCAAGTGTTGTAACATCAACAGCTTTCACAATAAAGGCTAAAGATACAACAAGACCATCAGTAGTAATATCTAAACCATCACCAACAACAGTTGAACAAGGTGGAACAGTAAAATACACAGTATCATTCTCTGATGAAACAGCTATGGGAACTGTAAACTTTAACAATGATTATGTAGCTTTAATAGGATTTACAGGAAACGTATCTGTAAGCGGAACAGGAAACACAAGATATGTAACTATATCTAATGTAACTGGAACAGCAGATTCAGACAATAAAATAACAATAAGAGCAAATGCAGCAAAAGATGCTGCTGGAAATGGAACAGTAGCAACTAACTCTACAACATTTACAATTGTTGAACCAGTTAAAGACACAACAAGACCATCAGTAGTAATATCTAAACCATCTCCAATGTCAGTGACAGAAGGTGGAACAGTAAAATATACAGTATCATTCTCAGACGAGACTGCTATGGGAACAATAAACTTTAATAAAGATTACGTAGCTTTAATAGGATTTAGCGCAACTGTATCTGTAAGTGGAACAGGAAATACAAGAACAGTAACACTTTCAAATGTAACAGGAGCAGCAGATTCAGACAACAAAATAACAATAAGAGCAAATGCAGCAAAAGATGCTGCTGGAAATGGAACAGTAGCAACTAACTCTACAACATTTACAATTGTTGAACAAGTTAAAGATACAACAAGACCATCAGTAGTAATATCTAAACCATCTCCAGTTTCTGTAACTGAAGGAGGAACAGTAAAATATACAGTAGTATTCTCAGATGAGACTGCTATGGGAACAATAAACTTTAATAAAGATTACGTAGCACTAATAGGATTTAGCGCAACTGTATCTGTAAGTGGAACAGGAAACACAAGAACAGTAACACTTTCAAATGTAACAGGAGCAGCAGATTCAGATAATAAAATATCTATAAGAGCAGGAGCAGCAAAAGACGCTGCTGGAAACGCAACAGTAGCAACTACATCAACAGCATTTACAATCGTTGAGGTAATAAAAGATACAACAAAACCATCAGTAGTAATATCTAAACCTTCTCCAGTTTCTGTGGAAGTAGGTGGAACAGTAAGCTATACAGTAATGTTCTCAGATGAAACAGCTATGGGTAAAGTCCATTTTAATGAAAATTATGTAGCGCTAATAGGATTTGATGCGACAGTTTCTGTAACAGGAACAGGAAATACAAGAGTTGTTACATTATCTAATATTAAAGGAGATGCAGATTCTAATAATAGAATTGCAGTAAGAGCAGGAGCAGCAGAGGATGCGGCTGGAAATAAAACAGCAGTAGTTGAGTCTACTAACTTTACAGTTACTATACCAACTCCTAAGGATACAACAGCACCTTCAGTGCTAGTATCTAATCCAAATCCAAAGACTGTAGAACTTGGCGGAACAGTTAAGTATACAGTAGTATTCTCAGATGAAACAGCTATGGGAACAATTCACTTCAATAAAAATTATGTTGCATTAATAGGATTTGATGCAGACATAACAGTAAGCGGAACAGGAAATACAAGAACAGTTACATTAACTAACATACAAGGTGGATTAGATTCAGATAATAGAATAGCAATAAGAGCAGGAGCAGCAGAAGATGCAGCTGGAAATAAAACTAAAGTGGTAGAAGCGCCTAACTTCACAGTTATAGCTCCACCAGTTAAAGATACAACGGCTCCATCAATAGCAATATCTGCACCAAAGCCAGGAACAATTGAATTAGGTGAAACAGTAAAATATACAGTAGTATTCTCAGATGAGACTGCTATGGGTAAAGTTCATTTTGATAAGAGCTATGTTACATTAATAGGCTTTACAGCTAATATTATAGTAACAGGTGACGGAAATACAAGAACAATAACACTTACAAATGTTCAAGGTGGAATAGATAAAGATAATAGAATATCAATTAAAGCAGGAGCAGCTGAAGATGCGGCTGGAAATAAAACTAAAGCAGTAGAATCAACAAACTTTGAAATAATTAAAACTGAAGAAAGAGATTCTATAGCTCCAGTAGTAAAAATAACTTCTGTAAATCCAACAGCAATATATGCAAACGGAACAGTAAAATATACTGTAACATTTGCAGATAATATTAAGGTAACAGAAGTAAATCTATACACAAGTAAAATTAAAACTATGGGATTTGACGCAGATATATCTGTTAAGATGAACGGATTAAAATCAGCTGAAATCACATTAAAGAACATAAAAGGAACAATAGGAAGTAATAAATATATTGTTATAGCATCTGGTGTAGCACTAGACGCTGAAGGAAATAGATCTAAAGAAGCAATAGGACCAAAATTCAGTATAAATGAAAAGACTAATCCAAAACCAGAAGTTCCAACACAACCTGGTGATGAAGAAGATGCTTTAAGACCAATTATAATTGAAAAAGCAAATTGTATTGATGACTTAGAATTAATAGGCGATGTAAATAAAGAAATAGATTACTTTGCATCTTGGTTAAAAGCAGAAAAAAATGAAGATTTATACTTCCCACAAGAACAAAACTATGTTGTAAAAGGCAACGAAATGACATATATTGTTGAATACTTTAACGGAAGTACAGCAGCTGCAACAGGAGTTAAATTCGAGTTAACTATACCATATGGTGTAAGAGTACTTGAAATAAACGGTGGCGGTAAAGTAGAAAGCGTAACAGATAAAGCAACAGTAATAACATGGAACCTTGGTGATGTAAAAGCTTATGCAGCAGCAAGCGGAACAGGATACTGTAGATTATATGTAAAAGTAAGATTTGTAGAAAATGTTGAATTAGAAGCAAGTAAGAATGTATCTGAAGAATTCTATGCAACATTAAAAACAACAGCTAACGATACTGTATCATACTCATACATGAGACAATTATTCATTGACCTAACAGAAGGTAAAGTTGGTACATACAACAAAACATTATTAGCTATTGACGCATTAAACGAAGTTAGACCAAATGAAGAAATAACAAGAGCAGAATTTGCTAAATTATTAGCAGATGCAGGAATCATTGAAGTAGACTACAAGAGCAAAGCATACAAGAACTTCAAGGATTATGAAATAATACCAGCATACGCAAGAGCAGCTGTAGCAGCGCTTGCAAAAGCTGAAATAATTAAACCATATGCAGATGGAACATTTAAACCAAATAATCCAATGTTAATGGAAGATGTAATGCAAATACTAGCAGAAGCAGCAGCTTATATGACAGAACAAAAATTAGCAGTTTCTAAACCAGTATTCTTATACACAGAAGCATTAACAGGAAAAGACGGAGAAGTATCTCCTAAGAAAGATTATATAATGGAATTAATGAGACAAAATGTTATTTCTAGCGAAGAATCAAATCCTGATTCTTACGCATTAAGAAAAGAAGCTGTTGCAATGGTAAACAGCCTAGCATTTAGAGGTCCAGTTATAGAAACTCTTCCTGAAAACAAATTAAAAATAGCAAATGTAAGGGAAGACGGAGTAGTATTCTATAATATAGTAGATGCAATGGAAAAAACAACTTATGTTCATGACTATAGATTATGGCAAGAACTAGTTGATGTAAAATAGCAGAGTAGACATAAAAAGTCAGCAGAAATGTTGACTTTTTATTGTTTTTATGTTAAAATATTATTGTGTGAGATTGGTTAGCACCAAGTGATAATTTGCTTGGTTGGGCAGGCAAGTAATTACTGGTTAATATATATAAAATTTTTAAAGGAGGATTTCGGATTTATGAAATTCAAGAAAGACTTGGCCCTTTCACTCGCGACATTCGAAGGACTTATGCTTGCACTTCTTGTCGCAATGCCCATTTGGTTACTCGCAGTAGTAATCACACTTACTGTTGTTGGTGCAATCCTTACGGTTGTGTCCATCATCAACATGCGGAAGGCTTCCGTTGACGAAGAAACGGGTAAGCCCACTTACAGGTTCCCCATCTGGACCTTTGTAATTGGCGCAGTTCTCTTAGCCGCCCTTACGGTAGGCATCATGCTTGCATGCAAGAGACTGTTTGGTTTTGCCCTTATTCCGCTTGCTGTTGTGCTGTTGGCACTCTGCGTAATTGCTTGGGTTAAGCACTGGAAAGTAGCGTTTGTATCGATGGCAATCGTGCTCGCTCTTCTTGCTGTATTCCTTATCAGTTACGGCACTGCGTACATGGCGCACCACGACATCAGTTTGAACCCTGGTTTGGTTGCTTCTGATCCTGCTGGCGATGAATCTCAGATTCCCAACGACGAGATTGAAAAGCCCGGTGATGAAACCGAAAAGCCTGGTGAAACTGAAAAGCCTGGAGATGAAAAACCTGGCGATGAAACCGAAAAGCCCGGTGATGAAACCCCTGGTGACACCACCACTCCTCCCGCTACAACGGTAAAGATTGATGCCCCTGACACATTGTCTTATGGCAAGCCTATCACCGTTAAGCTCGAAGGATGCAAGGTTGACGACCTTGTATTTGGCAATGAAGATTTTATTGCCATTTCCAAAATCTCGGATACCGAGGTTAGCATTATCCTTGTAGGAATCGTGAACGAGACCACTGGTCAGGTGGAAATCGTACCTGCATCTGGATATGTAACCATTACCGACAGTGTATCCGGCACCAATGTATCTATCAACATCGTTGAGTGATGCATAACAAACTCAACCCGTAAACAGAAATGTTTGCGGGTTGTTTTACGTCTAAACGTGATTTGATTTTTATGTATACATATGGTATAATTATAGTATTAACTTCTTTTTACGAGAGCGTTTGTAATAAATGCTCCATCATATATATAAAAAAATTTTTTTATTTAAGGAGGATTTCTAGAATGAAATCTACAAAAGACGTGGCATTTGCCCTTAGCACCCTCGCAGCAATCTTTGTTGCACTGTTCGCAGCATTCGTATCCATCCCTGTATGGTTCGAAGCAGTAGTAATCACCCTTGCAGTAGTTGGCGCAGCCGCTACTATCTCTGAAATAGTAAAAGCTTATAAAGCTTCCTATGATGAGATGACTGGTAAGCACACCTATAAATTCCCTGTTCGGGTATTTGTATTTGGTGCACTTATCCTTTTAGCACTCGCAGCAATTGTTCTTCTTTCTCTTAAGAGATTGTATGGCTTTGCACTTATTCCTGTAGTAGGACTCCTTGCTATACTTTTGGTTATTGCTTACCTCAAGAAACTTGGCAAGATGTTCTGGATTACCCTTGTAGCACTGATTTTACTTGTAGTAGCACTTATTGGTTATGGCACTTCTATGATGGTTAAAAACGACATCGATCTCAACCCTGGTATTTCTGTAGAGACCACCACTCCCGACACTGAAAATGTAGATCCTGAAATTAACGAAGAGGATGATGGTGAACTTCCTGATGAGAAGCCTGTTGAAGATATCGTAAAGCCTGAAACTCCTGAGACTGAGGTTCCCGAAACTGAAACTCCTGAGACTGAAGTTCCCGAAACTGAAACTCCTGAGACCGAGGTTCCTGAAACTGAAACTCCTGAGACTGAAGTTCCTGAAACTGAAACTCCCGAGACAGAGGTTCCTGAAACTGAAACTCCTGAGATTGAAGTTCCTGAAACTGAAACTCCCGAGACAGAGGTTCCTGAAACTGAAACTCCTGAGATTGAAGTTCCTGAAATCAAGCCGGTTGTTCCTACAGATGTAAAAATCAACGCACCTGAGACTATGTCTTTTGGTGAATGCTTCACAATTACTCTTGAAGGTTGCAAAGCAGATGACATCAGATTCAGCAATGAAGACTATCTCTCCATCATTATCGTTAATGATAATGAGATTGATGTAACTCTTCTTGGTTATGTTACCGATGCAGGAGAAATCGAATTCGCACCCGCTAGTGGTTACATCACTGTTACAGATTCTGTAAGTGGTGAAAGCGTAACAATCGACATCGTAGCACTTCCCGAAATCGAGGACGAACCTGAAATCGAAACTCCCGAGACTGAAGTTCCTGAAGAGGATCCTGTTGAAGATATCGTAAAGCCTGTAGTTCCTGAAGTGGAGCCTGAGGAAACTGTACCTGAAACAGAAGAGCCTGAAATTCCTGAAGATGAACCTGTAGAACAGCCTGAAGAAGTAGAACCTGTAGTGGTAAAGATCAATGCACCTGAGGTTATGTATTATGCAGAACCTATTATCCTCACTCTTGAGGGTATCAATGCAAACGATCTTAAGTTTGGGAATGAAGATTTCTTAGCTATCGCTATCCTTTCTGATACCGAAGTTGAGGTAACTCTTGTAGGCATCGTTAATGATGCTGGTGAAGTTGAATTTGTTCCCGCTGCTGGTTACATTACTGTTACAGACGCTGTAAGCGGCGTACATGTAGTTATTGAAATTGTTGAGTAATCAACAAGCCAACGTCAGACACCTCCGGAATTTCCGGAGGTGTTTTCTTGCTCAAGGCAGTATAAATTTGACTTTTATGTCTACTTGTGCTATAATATAGTTACTAATTTCCTTTTTAAGAGAGCTGTAATAAGCTCCATTATATATATATAAAAAAATTTTTTTATTAAAGGAGGATTTCTAGAATGAAATCTACAAAAGACGTTGTACTCGCACTCGCAACCCTCGGCGGAGCTCTCGTAGCTCTCTTTGCACTCTTCTTTGCTATGCCCGCATGGCTTGAAGCAGTTGTAATCACCCTCACGGTAGTTGGCCTGGCCGCTACTATCTCTGAAATCGTGAATGCTTATAAAGCATCCTACGATGAAGGTACCGGCAAACACACTTACAAGTTCCCTGTTCGGGTATTTGTTTTTGGTTCGCTTGTACTTGTAGCACTCGCAGCAATTGTTCTTCTTTCTCTTAAGAGATTGTTTGGCTTTGCTCTTATTCCCGTAGCAGTACTTCTTGCAATCCTTTTAGTGATTGCCATTCTCAAGAAATTGAGTAAGATGTTCTGGATTACACTTGTAGCACTTGTACTTTTGGTTGTATCGCTCATTAGTTACGGCGCAGCTGTAATGGTTAAGAATGACGTTAACCTCAATCCTGGTATCTCTGTAGAGACCACCGCTCCTGAAACTGAAACTCCCGAAACGGAAGTTCCTGAGACGGAAGCACCTGAGACTGATGTCCCTGAAACCGAAACTCCTGAAACTGAAGTTCCTGAAACTGAAGTTCCCGAGACAACTGTTCCTGAAACTGAAGCACCCGAAACTGAAGCACCCGAAACGGATGCTCCTGAAGTAGATGCTCCTGTTATCAAGGACGAAACTCCTAAGGAGGAAACTCCCAAGGATGAGCCCACCAACGAAGGTTTTGTACCCGTGGTTGTAAAGATCAATGCCCCTGAGACTATGCGTTATGCAGAGCCCATCATCCTCACTCTTGAGGGTATCAAGGCAGAAAATCTTAGATTTGGCAATGAGGACTTCTTAGCTATCGCTATCCTTTCTGATACCGAAGTTGAGATCACTCTCGTAGGCATTGTTAATGATGCTGGCGATGTTGAATTTGTTCCCGCTGCTGGATACATCACTGTTACAGACGCTGAAACTGGTGCAAATGTAACTATTGAAATTGTTGAGTAATCAACAATCACAAACGTCAGACACCTCCGGAATTTCCGGAGGTGTTTTCTTGTGCTTTTTTGACAATATTTTTATAATATATAATTTTGTTTCGACAAACTTCGACTACATAAATTGTTATACTATTAGCGAGGTGATTTTAGTGACTTATACATATGATGATAATAGGAGTAAACTTAGTATTGTTTTAGATGAGGAAATTGATGTTAATTCATGCAAGACGTTGAGAACTATAATAGATGGATATATTATGAGATACAGTCCTAAGGTGTGTGAACTGGATTTAGAAAAGGTATCGTTTATGGATAGTTCGGGGATAGGCTTTGTATTAGGTAGAAAGAATTTAGCAGATATGCTAAATTGTAAATTTAATGTGGTGAATGCGAATTCTAATGTAAAGAAATTAATGCAACTTTATGATAAAGCAAGAAGAGGTGCGTAAAATGTTAAATGAAATATATATTAAAATTAAGTCTTGTTTAGATAATATATCTTTAATTAGAGTTGTTGTCGCTTCTTTTCTAAGCGGAACTAATATAACACTGGACGAGCTGCAAGATATAAAGACTGCGGTGTCTGAAGCGGTTACTAATTGTATAGAGCATGGCTATGAAAATGATGAAAGCAAATATATAGAAGTAGAAATGAAATTGGCGGAAGTAGATCAGATGATATATTATTGGGTTAAAGTAGTAGATAAAGGTATAGGAATAGAAGATATAGAACTTGCAACTACACCGACTTATACAAATAAACCAGAATTAGAACATGCGGGGATGGGTTTTACAATAATGGAAACATTTATGGATGAAGTTCAAATAGATTCTGCAGTGGGTGAAGGAACAACGGTAACTATGACTAAAAAGTTAAAAACAATAAAATCGTAGGAGGTAAAAATGGAATGCGTTTATGAAAAATATATAAGAGACTTTAGGTGCAGATATTATATTCTAAAAACAACTAAAGGTTATGTTGGTATTAAGATAGAGAAGATAAATCCCAATGGAGAAATCTTAGAAGAATGTTCTGTGGAAAATGTGGATAAAGACGAAAGAAAAGTAAGAGAATTACTAAGAAGGATAAATAAAGGCAAAGTAACACCTATTACGCTTAAAGATGTAATTGCAGACAGTGCTATATAATGTTGCAAAAGAACTCATAAAATGGTATTATATATACTATGTATGAGTTCTTTTTTAGGAGGTAACTTTGCAATACGAGATATTAGAAGATGAATTTGTTGGAATAAGAATAGACAAATACTTGAATGAAATAAATGAAGATTATACAAGATCTTTTGTGCAAAAGATGATAGAAGAAGGAAATGTAACTGTAAACGGAAAAACTGTTAAAGCATCATACAAATTAAAAAAGAATGATGTTATAGACATAGAAGAAATAGAAAATACAGAATTAGAAGTAGAGGCAGAAGATATTCCTTTGGATATTGTTTATGAGGATGAAGATTTAATAATAGTAAATAAAGCTAAAGGAATGGTAGTGCATCCTGGTAATGGAAATTATACGGGAACACTAGTAAACGCATTGCTATTTACACACAAAGATAGACTATCTGCAATAAATGGTGTTGTAAGGCCCGGAATTGTCCATAGAATCGATAAAGATACCAGTGGCATAATTGTAGTCGCAAAAAACGACAAAGCCCACAAAACGCTTTCTAGCGCGTTTAAGGTGCATAATATAACAAGAAAATATATAGCTGTTGTAAAGGGTATTGTGGAGAAAGATAATATTAAGATAGATCTTCCAATAGGTAGAAGCACTACAGATAGAATTAAGATGGCGGTAACTGAAAAAAATTCTAGAGAGGCCATAACACATATTAAAGTGCTAAAACGTTTCTATGAATCTGGATATACATTAGTAGAAGCAAAACTTGAAACTGGAAGAACACATCAAATAAGAGTACATATGTCATATATTGGGCATCCGCTTTTAGGAGATGATACATATGGGCCAGCAAAGAATGAATTTGGAATATCTGGACAAGTGTTACATGCTAAAACACTTGGATTTAATCATCCAACAACAGGAAAGTACATAGAATTTGAACAAGAAGAACCTGAAGAATTTAAGGAGATATTGAATAAATTAAAATAGTATAAAAAAGAATGAGCAAACATTAAGTTTGCTCAAAGTATATATAAACATAAGACTTATGGAATAATATATTATATGAGAAAAATAAATGGAGGTGAATTAATTGGAAGAAATGCGAATAAATAAATATATAGCAAGTTCGGGAGTATGCTCTAGAAGAAAAGCTGAAGAGTATATATTAGAAGGCAAAGTGTTAATAAATGGAGTAGTAAACACTGAACTTGGATATAAAGTTAAAGATGGAGACGTTGTTGTAGTAGATGGTAAACAAATATCTTTAGAAGAGAATAAAGTATACATTATGCTAAACAAGCCTAAAGGATATGTTACGACATCAAAAGAACAATTTGGTAGACCATCAGTATTAGATATAGTTAAAGTAGAAGAAAGAGTTTATCCGGTAGGAAGACTAGATATGGATTCTGAAGGCCTTTTAATACTAACTAACGATGGAGACTTTTCTAACAATATAATTCATCCAACTAAACATATAACTAAAAAGTATGAAGTAGTATTAAAAGAAAATATAACTGAAACTGCAATAAAGAAACTAGAAAATGGAGTAGATATTGGTGGATATGTAACAAGACCAGCTAAGGTAGAAAAAGTATCAGACAAAAAGATTTTAATAACTATTGGCGAAGGTAAGAATAGACAAGTGAGAAGAATGATAGAAGTAGTAGACAATAAAGTATTAAATCTAAAAAGAATTGCTATTGGTGGATTAAAACTAGATAAATTAAAATCTGGTGAATATATAATGCTAGATAAAAAACTAATAAGCAAGATATTTGAATAATGTAGTAGTTATTTTAGATAATAAAGTTAAATAGACGCAAAAAAGAAAGCCATAGGCTTTCTTTTTATTATTTCTAGTGTTTTCTTTTTCTAGCGGCTTCAGATTTCTTTTTTCTCTTTACGCTTGGCTTTTCGTAGTGCTCCCTTTTCTTTATTTCAGCAAGAACACCAGACTTAGCACATTGTCTCTTAAAACGTTGAAGAGCGTTATCTAAAGTCTCGTTTTCTTTTACTTTTATTCCTGGCATGTTTATATTCCCTCCCCTCAGTGGGAAATACATAAATTCGTATTTCTAAATTACTTGTAAAATTATACTATAACAGCGCTTACAAGTCAAGGGGTAGTGGAAATCTTTTTACTTAGCATGTTAGAAAAAACGAAAATAATGTAAAATATGGTCGATTTAATTGACTGTAAGCCACAGGTGTAGTAATATTAACATATTAAAATGGAGGTATAATGTGGATTACAAAAAGATTTGGTCAGAAGTAATAACTGCATCACTAATAGTAGTAATATCTGCTGTGGCTATAATTTCATTTATGGTTATATCAGATCAAAATGTAGATATATATAACCCAAGCGATAAAATTGCGGTTTCAAAAGGTACAGATAAGATATCTGAAGTGTTAAATCTTATAGAAAGCAAGTATATGGGTGAAGTAGATATCGAAAAACTTGTAGATGGTGCAATAGAAGGAATATTTGAAAATATAGATGATCCATATACAAGATATTTAACCGAAGAAGAATTTGATGAAGAAATTAATGCTGGTGATGAAGAATATTCTGGAATAGGCGTACATATGGGGTTAAATCATACAACAGGTAAAGTTAGAGTTTTAGGCGTAATGCCAGAAACTCCAGCGTATAAAGCAGGACTTAAAGCCGGAGATATTATTCTTGAAGTTGAAGGAACAAAGTTAAATAAAGACAATTATAATAAAGCTTCAGAAAAGATTAAAGGTAAAGAGGGAACATATGTAAAACTTCTTGTTGAAAGAGATGGAAAAGAAATTGAATTCAACATTGTAAGAAAGACAATAAATGCAAGCAATATATCTTCAGAGGTAATTAAGGGAACTAAAATAGGATACATTAAAATATTTGCTTTTGAAAGAAATATATATAATCAATTCAAAAAAGAATACGATAGATTAATAAAAGAAGAAAAAGTAGAAAAAATAATTATTGATGTAAGAGATAATCCTGGTGGATTTGTTACAGATACAATAAAAATAGCAGATCTTCTATGCGGAGAAGGATTAATAATTAAAGAAGAATATGGTGACGGAACGGTTAAAACATTTAAGTCGGATAAATCAGCTTCAAAAGTGCCATTTGCTATACTAGTAAACGAAAATAGTGCGAGTGCTTCGGAAATATTAGCAGGATCTGTAAAGGACTTAAAGGCAGGTAAAGTAATTGGAACAAAGACATTTGGTAAAGGTATAATGCAAAGTTATATAGAACTTGAAAATGGTGGTGGCGTGGCTATAACAATAGCTAAATACTATACAGCATCAGGAAATGAAATACATGGTGTTGGAATAGAACCAGACATCAAAGTTGAATTGCCAAAAGAAACAAGTATAGATTATAAAGTAAATCCAAATACAGATTTACAACTTAAAGAGGCAATAAATGCCTTAAAATAGGTAAAAATAAAGAATTAATATAAATGATAAAAACAGGTGAGATGAAAATAAAACTCACCTGTTTATTTTACACTTAAACGACATAGATTACATAACATTGAAACAATAGAAAAAAACATAGTTTTTGAAATTTGAATGAAGCCTTGAACTATGCTATAATCTGGGCATTAAGAGGTGATTGTCATGATTTTGAAGGAACATGCTTTTGCAAAGATTAAGGCTGATGCGGAAAACTACAAAGGACAAGAATTACATTTTAAATACAATGTTGGAAGAAACAAAGTGGAGAATCTAACTGGTGTTATAGAGGGCGTTTATAGTGATAAGTTTAGAATTAGACGCACTGATATTGCTGCCCCTGCAACATTTAGTTATGCAGATATACTAACGAATTCATTAGAAGTTACAAGCCTAGATGGTGGAGAACAGTTATTAAGCTATGAATTTGATACTAGCAAGAAAATAGTGCAATTATAAGTTATTAAGAACGTGTTCTTTATGAGCACGTTTTTTTGTCGCTTTTTGCAAACGAATAATTTACTAGAGTACGTAAGATAAGACTGTACACAACTAGAAAAATAAACAAAAGTTGTTTACATTAATTAACCATAAGATATAATAAAAATATAAATTTTGAAATTTATTAAAAAAAGTGTTGACAAACAATTGTTCTTTATATATAATGATGTCATACTAAAACAAACGTTCGTTATTGTAGGAGGTAATATTAATGATAACTGATGAAAGAAAGAAAGCTCTAGATATAGCTTTATCACAAATTGAAAAGAACTTTGGCAAGGGTTCCGTTATGAAACTTGGAGAATTAGGAAGTGTAAACGTTGATGCAATACCAACAGGAGCACTTAGCTTAGATATAGCATTAGGTATTGGTGGAGTACCACGTGGAAGAATAATAGAAGTATTTGGACCAGAATCTTCTGGTAAAACTACAGTTGCTTTACATATGATAGCTGAAGCACAAAAAATGGGTGGAATTGCAGCGTTCATAGATGCAGAACATGCCCTAGATCCAGTATATGCTAAACATTTAGGCGTAGATGTAGATAACCTTATAGTATCTCAACCAGATACAGGAGAACAAGCATTAGAAATTACTGAACAATTAGTAAGAAGTGGTGCTATAGATATTATAGTAGTAGACTCTGTTGCAGCATTAGTTCCTAAAGCTGAAATAGATGGTGAAATGGGAGATTCACATGTTGGTCTTCAAGCCAGACTTATGTCTCAAGCTTTAAGAAAACTTACAGGTGTACTTGCAAAATCTAAAACGGTTGCAGTATTCATTAACCAATTAAGAGAAAAAGTTGGTATAATGTTTGGTAACCCTGAAACAACACCAGGTGGTAGAGCCCTTAAATTCTATTCTTCTGTAAGATTGGATGTTAGAAAACAAGAAGCTATAAAAATAAACGGAGAAGTAATGGGTTCTAGAACTAAAGTTAAAGTTGTTAAGAACAAAGTTGCACCTCCATTTAGAGAAGCAGAATTTGATATTGTATACGGTAAAGGTATTTCAACTTCAGGCTGTATCTTAGATCTTGCTGTAAACTTAGATATAGTAAATAAGAGTGGAGCATGGTTCTCATATAATGGCGAAAAGATTGGTCAAGGAAGAGAAGCAGCTAAAGCATTCTTAGAAGCAAATAAGAATATTATGGCTGAAGTAGAAAAGAAAGTAAGAGATAACTTCAATGTAGCTTTTGAAAAGAGCTTAGGCGAAATGGAAGAAGATGCTGAAGAAGACGTAGAAATGTTAGAAGAGGAGAACTAATTTGAATAACTCAGAGATGAATATATTAGCTAGAGATAAAGCTATTAAATATATAGGCATTTCTAAAAAGACAGAATATGAGGTAAGACAAAAATTGAAGAGGTTAGAAATAACCTCTTCTGTCATAGATGAGGAAATAGAATACCTAAAAGAATTAGGCTTCATAGATGATAAAGATTACGTTAAATGTTTTGTTAGACAATGCTCTAAACTTAAGCAATACTCTATATATGAAATTTATAACAAACTCTTGCAAAAAGGCCTTCAAACTAGTATAATCGAAGAAGAATTAGAGCTTCTTAAAGATTCGGATTATGAAGAACAAGTTAAAGAAAAATTAATGAACGGAAAACTAAAATCATATGATGATGAAAAGAAGAAAGCATACTTTTATAGAAGAGGGTTTAAGTTTTAGATGGAAAACGCAACAATGGAAGAAGTGTTAAATGACGGTGTAAATCAAAAACATACAGTGGCTATTTCAAACTTTGAAGGGCCGCTGGATTTGTTATGCTTTTTAATAAGTAAAAATAAAATGGATATTTTCGATATCTCTCTAAGCGAACTTACAGATAAATATATAGAATACCTAAATGAGATGCAAAGTTTAGATATGGAAATAGCTACAGAGTTTATGGTTATGGCGACAACTTTGTTATACATCAAATCTAAAAAGCTTCTTCCAATTGCTGAACCAGAAGAAGATGGTGAACCAGAAATTACGGAAGAAGAACTTTTAGAAAGAATAGCTAAGTATAAAATGTATAAAGAACTGCAACCAACTTTAAGAGAAATGTATACATTAAACTTTGGAACTTTTGAAAAGCTGCCAGAGAATATTAAAGTAAAAAGAGAATTAAATAAAGATAGTTTAACTTCTAAAGAAAATCTTTTAGAGTTATATAACGATGTATTAAAACGTAAATTCGATAAAATAAATATCAAATCTGAAGAAATAAAGAAGATTGCGTTATATGAAAAAGTAACAATAAAGAGCAAAGTTAAACAAATAATAGAAGTGTTTAAATCTAAAAAGAGCTTTGTGTTTAGTAAGTTGTTTAATAGAAAAGATTCAACTAACATAGATGTTGTAACAGCATTCTTAAGCGTACTTGAACTTTCAAGACTTAAACATGTAGCATTAAAACAAGAAAAAATATATGGAGATATTACAGTAGATAAAATATCTGATGCTCCAATAGATGTTTCTTTAATTAACGAATAAAATACAAATAATGGGAAAAGATATAACTGGTGATTATATGGTAAAAATCATATTGCTAGTTATATTTTTTCTTTTTATGTACTTGTTCTTTGCCCCTAATAGTATAGTAGTAAAAGTAAATATTAAAGCGGACAATTATTTTACTAACATATCTAGATTAGATGAAATGGAAAATAGTATAAAAATAAAATTGTTAAAAGTAATACCTGTATACAACCAGGAGTTATTTGTAAAGAATGGTAAGAAGAAAAATGAAACAAAGAAAAACGATACGTTATTTAACAAAGATTTTGTGGATAATGTGGTTAAAAGGTTAATAAAAAAAGCAAAATTAGATAAATTTGTGTTATCCTTAGGATTTAATCTAGATGATCCTATAGCAAATTCATATGTTAATGCATCACTTAACACAATTCTTTGTATGTATATAAATCACAACCAAAAGAGGTTTAATCTAAATAATTTGTATTACAGAACATACATTAGTGAAAATTTACTTTTTTTGAACTTTGAAGGTATAATAAATATTTCTCTTACAGATACTATAAAAGTAATTGCAAAAGAGTATTTTAATAGCAAGAAGAAAATAAAGAATAATAAGAACAAAAAGAAGGAAATACTTGAGCGTAGAAAAGGAGATATGTTATGGCGGAACATCCAATAGATAACCTTATGGTTACAGCAATGAATTCTTTAAGGGACATGATAGATGTAAATACAATAATAGGAGACACAGTACAAAGTACAGATGGTACAGTTATTATTCCGGTATCTAAAGTTTGCTTCGGATTTGCAGCAGGTGGAAGCGAGTTTGAGAGTAGTAAAATAAATAAGTACTCAGACAACCCTAAAATGCCATTTGGAGGCCGGAAGTGGTGCAGGAGTGAAAATATCCCCGGTTGCATTTTTAGTCGTTAAAGATGGCGTTATAAAGCTTCTAACGGTGGATGCAGATAAACCTTTAGATAAACTTGTAGATGCTATACCAGATATAGTTAACAAGATTGTGGAAACAGTGGATAAGAACTTTCTAAATCCAACAACAAAGCTTAAAATTATTAAAAGCGAAGAGTAACAAAAGCGGTAGATTTTTCTACCGCTTTTTATATAAATTATATATACATCTATTGCTTTTTTAATTTTGCTAAAGTATAATAAGTATGAAAAGTATAACAAATAAAACTTAAGGAGAAATTTATGGATAAAGAAAAATTTGTGGGAATAAGCAAAGTTGGAGAGAAAGGCCAAATTGTAATACCAAAAGAAGCAAGAGATATGTTTGGTATTAAGCCAGGTGATTCTATTATAGTTCTTTGTGATAAAACAAGAGGAATGGCTATGATAAAAGCAGATGCCATTGAAGATTTAACAGATAAAATTTTCCCGGTAGGAGGAAATTAGAATGTTAGCAATAGAAACAAAAAATCTTACTAAAAAGTTTGGTGATAAAATTGCTGTAGATAAAATAAATTTAGAAATACATGAAGGAGAGTTGTTTGCCTTACTTGGCACAAATGGTGCTGGTAAAACAACCACAATTAAAATGTTATCTACATTAATTCTACCAACAGACGGTGAAATTAAAATTAGTGGGTTGGACATAATTAAAGATAGGCAAGAAATAAAAGAGATAATAAATGTATCCCCACAAGAAACAGCGATTGCGCCTAATCTTTCTGTTAAAGAAAATTTAGAATTTATGGCAGGTGTATACCAAATAAAAAATAAGAATGAGAAAATAAATGAGCTAATAAAAATCTTCAAATTAGATGAGGTGTTAAACCAAAAAGCGAAAACTTTATCTGGTGGGTGGCAAAGAAAAGTATCTATTGCAATATCTTTAATAAATGATCCTAAAATATTATTCTTAGATGAACCAACACTAGGGTTAGATGTAATAGCAAGAAAAGAATTGTGGACGGTTATTAAAAGTCTTAAAGATAAAATAACAATAATATTAACAACACATTATATGGAAGAGGCAGAAAGTTTGTCAGATAGGATTGGAATAATGGCAAAAGGTAGTTTGGTAGATATAGGAACATCACAAGAATTAGTAGAAAAAACTGGAACTAAGAATTTTGAAGATGCATTTGTAAAAATAGCAACTGGGGGTGAACTATAATGAGAATATTAAATTTTGCAAAAAGAAATTTCAAGGAAATTATACGTGATCCGCTAAGTTTAATTTTTGCTGTTATATTACCATTATTTTTGCTATTCATATTCCAACAATTTGATATACCAAGTGAAAGTTATAAATTAGAAAACTTTACACCAGGAATAATAGTGTTTGGATTTTCCTTCATAACATTATTTACAGCAATGTTAATTAGTAAAGATAGAACAACATCATTATTAATAAGACTAGGAATTAGCCCAATGAAGTCTATAGATTACATATTGGGATATATGTTAGCTATAATCCCAATCATATTAATACAAAACATATTGTTTTTCATATTAGCAATAATGTTAGGATTAAGTTTTAGCATAAACATTATTTGGACGATACTAATATCTATAATAATTGCAGTATTATTTATAGCAATTGGAATAATAATAGGAAGCATAGCTTCAGAAAAAGCATCATCTGGAATATCTAGCATTATAGTTCAGCTTGTGTGTTTCACAAGTGGAATGTACTTCCCTATGGAAGCGCTTGGAAAAGGATTTGGAACGGTTTGCAAGTATCTACCGTTTGAATCATGTTTAACAATATTAAAAGGGATAATGAATAATACTTTAGAAATAATAACAACAAGAAATATTATAGTATTTGTTATATACACTATAGCTATTCTAGCTGTATCTGTAAAAATATTTAACAAGAAAATGATAAGTGATAATAAATAATATCTTTACAAAAAATAAAATATATAATAAAATAAAAACATAAAGAAGGTGTAAACAAATGATAAGAAACGCTGAAAGCCTTGTGGCTGTACACACACACACACACGGATACATTTGCTAATGAGCAAACATTAGTAGCGTTTTTTGTACCTCAAATTAAAATAGAGACTAGCGAAGTAACACATACTTAAAAGGTACGTGCTGCTTTGCTTTTTGCATGCAAAAAGGAGGAATGAAATATGCAAAATAAAAAGGGTATATCCTTAATAGTTTTAGTCATTACAATAATAGTAATGATAATATTAGCAGCGAGTGTAGTAATAACACTAAGTAATACTGGCGTAATAGATAGAGCTGGTCAAGCAGTAGATTTAACAAATGAAGCTGCAGTACAAGATTTAGCTGCATTAACATGGGCAGATGCTTATATGAACAATAAAAGAGGAACAGAATTAGTAAATGAAGTAACAACAAAATTGTCTGAACAAGGAGTAACTGCAGAAAAATGGAACATAACTATATCTGATACAGGAGTAGTTATAAAATCAAAAGACAGCAGCTCAAGTGAAGAAACATTAGCAACAAAATATAACTGGACAAGAACAGGAATCTGTGGGGAGACAAATTATGGCTTTGATGAAACTACAGGGACTTTAGGTATATGGGGTTCGGGTGCTATGGACACTCTGTCTTTGGGTAGTGAAACAAATATTAAAACGGTTATAATTGAAGAAGGAGTAACTAGTATAAGCGCTTCTGCTTTTAGAGCTCGTATTTTTTTAGAGGAAGTTATAATACCAGCAAGTGTAACTAGAATAGGCAGCTTTGCTTTTGCTAATTGTTCGTCGTTAACAGATGTACAATATTTAGGGCTACAAGATCCTCTAAATTATGGTAATGCTTTTAATGGATGTAGTAAGATTATTGAAGTTGAGGTACCCGATGCTTATGCTGGCAACACATTTGCAGGAATGCCTATAAAATAAAATTTAATATCAAATCAAAAGAACGCTTTGGCGTTCTTTTTTGCATACATAGAAATATTTAGTAAATAATATATTTAGGTGAAATTATGCAGTTTAGTAAAAAGAAAATAGAAAATAAATCAAAACTTATGGAAAGCATTGCAGATACTCTCAAAAACTGCAGTGATTTTACTATGCAAAAAATAATATCAGAAAACTCTAATACAGAAATATATAAGTTGTATTTTAATATGTTAATAAATGTTCAAATTATAGACGAAGAGATATTAAAGCCTTTAGCAAATAATTTATTAAATATAAATAACACACAAGATTTACAAAAGCTAATTACAGAAGGAAAGATTTATCATTCAGATATAAAGGTTGAAACAGATAAAGATAAAATAATTGAAGCAATGTTAGATGGTTGCTTTGCACTTGTATGTGAGGAACAAGGTTATGTTTTCGATACTCGTAATTACAGTAGAAGAAGCATAGATGAGCCAGCTAACGAAAGTGTTGTTATTGGTCCAAGAGAAGGATTTATTGAAGCAAGAACAACAAATATTTCTTTGCTTAGAAGAAGATTGCAAAGTCCTAAACTAAAAGTTTTAGATGAAACTATTGGTACAGAAACTAAAACAACAGTATCTGTTTTGTATATGGAAGGTACAGCAAACCAAGAACTAGTTAATGATGTGCTTGAGAGAATACGAAGCATAGATATCCCTGCATTAATATCCATAACAGACTTTGAAGAAAACATGGTAGAAAGAAAATATTCTGTATTTCCGCAACTCGTATCTACGGAAAAACCAGATAAAGTTGCAGCTAATATTATAGAAGGAAAGGTAGCAGTAATAATTGATGGATTCCCAATGGTTTATGTAATGCCGGCAGTATTTGCTATGTTTATGCAAGCTCCAGAAGAATATAACATTAATTATTTTGTAAGCTCGTTTATTAGACTTCTTCGTTATATATCAACATTCATAACACTAACACTTCCAGGACTATACATATCCGTTATAACATTCCATCAAGAGATGTTACCAACCACTCTTGCTAAAAGTATTATAGCTAGTAAACAAGATGTGCCGCTGCCGGCTTATCTTGAGATAATGATAATGTTACTCGCATTTGAGATACTGCTTGAGGCGGGAAATAGGATGCCTAAAACTGCCGGTCAAACGGTATCTATAGTAGGTGCGTTAATAGTTGGTGAAGCTGCGGTTAATGCTAAATTTGTATCTCCAGCAGTTGTTGTTATTGTTGCAGCATCTGCAATATGTGGTTTTGTAATACCAAGTCCAGATATGGCAAATTCAGTTAGATTAGGAAGAATGTTTCTAGTAATATGTGCATCAATTGCAGGGCTCTATGGAATGTCTTTAGCGTTAATTACAGCAATGTATTATTTAAGTGGAATGACTTCATTTAAAACAGCATACTTAAAACCATTTGCAGATAATGGTGGCAAAGCACTTCTTGCAGATACATTAATTAGGACGCCTAGTACAAAAAGAAAAGATAAAATGGTTAGGTGGAAAGTATGAGAGCAAAAATTATATGTATAATTACAACAATACTTTTAATAACAGTTACGTTATTTAATACAGAGTTGATACCTTTAAGACGAGAAATTTCAGATATTGAAGTTGTGATGGTAGCAGGATTAGATAAAACAGATACTGGTTATGAAATGTCTTATCTAAAAGGCGACGAAATAACTATGGGAAGTAATGGTGAAAGTGGCAGCGAAACACTAAAAGTTATATCCATAGATGCGGATAACTATAACTTTGATATGCGTCATATACAAACAACAACAGATAAATATATTACATCAAGTCATATTCAATATTACTTCATAGGAGAAGAAACAGCAAAAACAGATTTTTATCATGCGATAGATGCAATAGTTAGAGGCTACCAAACAAGACTTAATGCGAGAATATATGTAGTAAAAGGCGCAACTGCAAAAGAGTTTTTGGAAAAGGCAGCATCTTCAGATTACAAGTTAGAAGATAAACTAGAACTTATGCAAAATGACTTTTGGGCTCAGAGAGTAAGTATGGATATTGAAGTCTTAGATGTAGTAAAAACATTGTTTACTAAAGAGGGAATAGGAATGATTCCTTTAATAGAATTTACAGATTATCTAGGTGCCTTTGATGAAAAAGTAGAAGAGTACGATAGTATGCATAGTGGGGAAAGTGTGGATAATATATCCACAGAACATAGTGGAATAGAAGAAACTCATGTACCTTTTAGTTATGCTGGAGTTGGAATAATTAAAGATATGCAAATGGTAGATATGTTAACAGAAAAAGAAACAATGGTTGCCAATTATATATTAACTAAAAACAATGCCTCTGAGATAAATATAGAAAAAGGAGATACTTTTGTTTCTTTTGGAATAGATACACTTAATGTAAAAGAAAAATTTAAATTTGATGAAAACGACATATTAAATGAAATAATATTTACAGTTACATTTGATGCAAACTATGAAGAAGTAAAAGCACTAGAACCTGTATTTACACTAGCTAAAGTAGAAGAATATGAGAATGCATTAAATGAGACTGTAAAGAAACAAATAGAAGATATAATTAAATTAGAGATAGATAAAGATATGGACTTTTTAGCCTTGAAAGGAAGGCTAGAATTTAAGCATCCATATAAGTATAAAAAGAATGAAGAAAATTTTAGTGAAATACTTAAGAAATGTAAAATAACAGTAGAAGCAAAAGGCAAAATAGAAGCAACATATGATGTAGTTGAAAGTAATTATAAACAGAAGGGAAATAGCAAATGATATATTATGTATTAGTACTTGTAGCAGGAATATTAATAGATGTAAAAGATTTAAAAGAGTCAAATAATAAAAGTGACTTAATCTTTTACATTTTACTAACAATACTAGCGTTAGGACTAGGTATATATTATTACTTAGATCCAACAAGACAGGGAATTTCAGAATATGTAATAAAGATGCTTAATATGGAAGGAGTGTAGGCGTGAGTAAAAATAAAATATCTATGTTCCAAGTAACAGCTATGTTTATGCTTTTAGTTATAGCACCAATAGTAAGAGGATTTCCTGTAAGAGCGGCAGGCATTGGTGGTAAAGCTGCATGGGTAGCAGCTTTAGTTAGTATAATTCCAAACATATTAATTGTACTCATAGTACATAACTTAATGAATAATGTAAAAAGGAAAGATGGAAAAATATTAGAAAGTTTAACAGATGTATTTGATGCTGTGTTTGGCAAGGTAATAGGAAGTATACTTGCTGTAGTTTATGTAGTTTGGTTAATACTTTGGGCTGCGATAGAGATAAGACTTGTAGCAGAAAGACTTACTTCAACTATGTTAATATATACGCCATACAGATTTTTCTTAATTACAATGTTAATTGTAATATTCTTCTTTGTAAGAGGAAATATAAAAAGCTATGGAAGGTTTGCAGAAGTAATGTTAGAACTATTTGGATTAGTTTTAGTATTTATTTGTTTTACTGTACTGCCAAATATAGAGATAAAAAATTTATGGCCAGTTACAACTTATGACACAAAAAACATACTTTTAGCAAGTACACAAAGCACAGGACTTTTTAGTATATTTACCTTCTCAATGTTTATAGGAAACAAGATAGAAGACAAAGAAAAAATAAAGAAGTTTGGTATAGGAGCAGCAATAGCAACAGGAGTAGTTGGTGCTATTGGAACTGCAATAACAATAGGAATATTTAGTCCAGAAGTAGTTGCTTCGTTATCTCAACCATTCTTTATGGCACTTAAAGTAATAAATGTATTTGGTGTATTAGAAAGAATAGAAGCCATATTTATAACTTTCTGGATAGTAGCAGACTTTATGGCAGTATCTTATTGTATACTAATGGCAACAAATATATGCAAGATAAAATGTAAGTTAAGTAACAGAAGAATAACAGTAACACCAATAATGTTAATACTATATATACTTTCAATAATAATTGCTAACAGTTATTTCTCACTTCAAGTTTTTTCAGCAGATATATGTTTGACACTACATCTTGTATTTGGTTTGTTGATACCATTTATAGCGTACATTGTTGCAAGAGGAAGAAAAATGATAGTAACAAAAGAAGGAACGATTTAATATCGTTCCTTCTTAAAATACTGCTAGTTATTTTAAATTCCAGATTCATCAACAATTTTGTTTATTTCATCTACTACAAGCAGAATGTAGTTAATAATACTATAATAAACTAAAGTATCTTCTTTATCTAGTCTATTCTTTTGTTGGATACTTTCAAACATATTCCCTACTTCAAATCTAATATATAGTTTGTTGTTCTTTATTACAAAATCAAAAATCATGCCATAATCTTCACGTAGTTTTGAAAGTTTGGTTAAGGTATCACTTGTAAGTAATTGTGCGGCAGCAATTTGATTGTTTGTATAAACGTTAAATAATTTTTCAAATTCTGAACTTTCCAATTCTAATTTTGTATAGTTTGATGTATCTACTAATGCTTTATGTTGATCTATTACACAAATGTTAGAGTTAATATTTTTTGCTAAATCTGTTTCAACAAACAATCCTTGGAATATAGTTATAGTGTCATCTCCACTTCTTTTTCTTAATAAAAGTTCAGATATTCTAATCGGATTACCATTAGACATTTTCCCATCAATCACATCGTCAACTATTGAATAATATGGTGATTGAGAAATATCAAAACCAATTTCTTTATAACAATCTAAGATACTGTTTTTATCATCTGAAACAGGATGAAAAGTTAATTCTTTAGAAAAACTTTTAACCAATTTATCCAATATAGTCATTTTGAAATCTTTAACAAAATTTTTTTCTTCAGGCGTACGACCAGTATAGATTAAAGGAGATAATAATATAAGAGCTATTCCTATTATAGGGATTCTTACATCTATTGTACCAGAACCGGTTGTAGCTTGTATTAAAGTTATAAGTAAAAGAATAGTTGCAATTATCATTACAAAAATAACAGTTTTAAGTCTATTATTTACTTTTTTAGCTATGTCAGCAAAGTTGTTTTCATAAATGTTTTCAAGTTCTGCATATATTTGTTCAAACTTATTTGGATCTTGTTTTCTTCTTAATTTTGTTTTTGTATACATATCTAACCTCCTGTTTTTAATAATATAACTGTATCATTAAAATTAAAAGTTGTAAAGAAAATTAGTAAATTCATTTTAGTATAAATTACTTGTCTTTTAGGCTAAATATAGTATAATTTACTCTAGAGAAGATAGAGAATGGAGAATATATGTTACTATATAGAGATTTAGGTGGAATAAAAAACAAAGAAGGCAAGACTATAAAACCCAATATGATTGTAAGAGGGAAAAGTCTATATAAAATAAAAAAGAAAGATATAGAACAAATAAGAAAATACAAATTATCTAAAGTAATAGATTTAAGAACAGCAGTAGAAGCAGATGAAAAACCAAATACAATAATAGATAATATAAAATATTTACATATGCCAATATTCAAAGAAAAGACAGCTGGTATAACTCACGAAAAAGAGGAAAACAAATTAAAAATGCTAAAGAATATGGTTAGTATAGAAAATCTATATAAATTGATGGTTACAGATGAATATTCGATAGGCCAATTAAAAAATATAATTCACGAGATAATTAATTCAGATACATATCCAGTACTTTTCCATTGCACAGCTGGTAAAGATAGAACTGGTGTAGTTGCGATGCTATTATTAAATATATTAGATGTAGATGAAAAAACAATAATGAGCAACTATTTAGAAATAAATAAAACACATAAACCTAAAGCAAATTTATTCTATGCATTAATAAATATTCTAATGTGGAACAAAGAACTAGCTGTAAAAGCTAGAAGCTATTATATGGTACATGAATCATATTTACAAACAGCAATAGAATCAATAAAAGAAAAATATGGAACAATAGACGACTATATAAAAGAAGCAATAGGAGTTACAGATGAAATGAAACAGGCATTTAAGAATAAGGTGTTAGCATAGTAAATATAGGAGGTAAGATGAAAAAGGCAGTAAAGATATTAGAAGTAATAGTAAGATATATACTTGCGGCAATGTGTCTCTTAGTCGCAGCATTATTTATAGATAGAAGTGATTGTGTAATATTTTTTGCTCTTGCTTTTATGCTACTTCCAACATTTAAGATACTGTGTAAATTAACAAATAAAAAATTTACTGGCTGGAGAGAAGATTTATTAGGAATAGGTACGTTAATAATACCAATACTTCTTTGTGAATTGCCAGAAAAAGCCGTGTTTGAAGATTACTTGGAAGTTATAATAGTAATCATATGGTATTGGGCAACAATGTTTGCGTTTAATGAACAAGAATATGAAAGCAAAGAAATAAAAGAAGTAGATAAAGAAAATAAAACTTGCTAGATATGCTAGCAAGTTTTTTTCTTTGGAAAGTTATGTAAAACTAGTTAACAAATAGCCTTAAATATGGTATAATTAAAGATAGGTGACTTTAATGAAAAAGAATATTGTTATACCAGTCATTCTTGCTATATGGGTAATTATAGTATTAGTTATAGCAAGTATGGTAGAAACTAAGAGAGATGAAAAATTAAATATTACAACATCATTTTATCCAATGTATGTTGCTACTTTAAATATAACTGATGGAGTAGAAGATGTAGAAGTAACTAACCTAACAAAAGGAACTACTTCTTGCCTTCACGACTATTCCCTTACTACAGAGGAAATGGTATCTTTAGTAGATAGTGATGTTTTAGTTATAAACGGAGCAGGGATGGAAGGATTCCTTTCTAATGTTATATCTAACTATTCTAATTTAGATATAATAGATTCTTCTAAAGGAATAGAGTTAATAGAGATGGAATGCCATCATAATCACGACCATAAAGGAGAAGAGGAAGAACATAACTCACATATATTTGTAAGTGTATCAAATTATATTAGACAAATAGAAAACATTACAGAAGGATTAGTTAGAATAGATAGTAAAAATGCAGAAGCGTATTTAAATAATTCTAGAGAATATATAAAAGAACTTGAAGAATTAAAGAAAGAAATAGAAAATACAATTAAATCTTTACCTAACAAAAACATAGTAACATTCCATGAATCTTTCGATTATTTTGCTCATGAATTTGGACTTAATGTAGTAACTAAAATAGAAAAAGAGCATGGTGAGTCAGCAAGTGCTAGTGAAATAGTACATATAGTAAAAGAAATAAAGAAACATAATGTAAAATGTATATTTGTTGAAACTGGATATAATGTAAACATAGCAGTTACGGTTGCTAAAGAGGCAGGAGTTAAGATATATGAATTAAATCCAGTAACATCAGGTAAGAATAATAAAGATGAATATATAAAGATAATGAGAGAAAACTTAGAAGTTATTAAAGAGGCTTTAAAGTAGGAGGGAAGACGTTGGAAAGAAACGATTGTAAACATTGTTGTACAAAAGTAGATAAACTAACTGTAAAAATAGAAGATAATACAATACTAGATGAAATATCAATGCATATGCATTGTAACGAAACAACAATGCTAGTTGGTAAGAATGGTGCAGGTAAATCTACTTTAGTTAGAGCGATTCTAAATGAAGTACCATATACAGGTAACATCAGCTTTTCTAGTAAACACAACAATAGTACGAAACTAACAATAGGTTATGTGCCACAAAAAATAGAAATAGAAGCATCACCAATGAGTGTTTATGATTTTATAGCAAGCGTAACAGGTCGTGGACCAGTATGCTTCTATAAATCTAAAAAGCAATATGCAAAGATTAAGGAACACTTAAAAGAATTTGGTGCAGATAGCCTTATAGATAAAAGAATATGTGATCTGTCTGGTGGACAAGTCCAAAGAGTGTTAATAGCAGCAGCTACAATGCCTTATCCAGAATTGTTAATAATGGATGAGCCTGTATCTGGAATAGACGCTAGCGGTAAGCAAGAGTTTTATAAACTAATTGATGAAATAAAGACTACAAAAGATATTGCAATACTAATAATATCTCATGACTTTGAATATGTAAGACAATATGCAGATAAAGTAGTACTAATAAACAAGAAAGTATTAAAATCTGGAACACCAGAACAAGTACTAACAAGTTCTGAATTTAAGAATGAATTTGGAATGGAGGTAGTATAACATGGAATTAATATATAACATAATAGAATTTATATTACCGTTTAGCTTTATGGAATATGATTTTATGAAAAATGCATTACTTGCAATATTCATAATTTCACCGTTATTTGGTCTTGTCGGAAGTATGATAGTAAACAACAAAATGTCATTCTTCTCGGATGCATTAGGACATTCTGCATTAACAGGAATAGCAATAGGTGCAATACTTGGAATTAGTAATTATTCTTTATCTATGGTAATATTTGCAGTAATATTTGCAATACTACTTAATTATATAAATAACAAAAAGACAGCATCAACAGATACAATAATAAGTGTATTTTCATCTGTATCTATTGCGTTAGGATTAGTTCTTTTATCTAAGTATGGTGGAATAAATAAATATTCTCAGTACTTAGTAGGAGATATTCTAAGCGTAACAGCAAGTGAGATATTAATGCTGTTAATAATGTTAATAATTACAGTACTTATTTGGTGCAAATTATCTAACAAGTTAATAACTATAAGTACAGATGTATCTTTAGCAAGAGCTAAAGGAATAAAAGTACAAGTTATTGAAAATATATTTGGAGTGCTTATTGCAGTACTTGTAATGCTAACTATTAAATGGGTTGGTATCCTTTTAATAAATGCGCTTCTAATATTACCAGCTGCAGCGGCAAGAAACATTTCAGGAAATATGAGAGAATACACAATATATTCAATATTATTCTCATTAGTAGCTGGATTTACAGGATTAATTCTTTCATATATATTTGCAGTAGCAACAGGTCCAACTATAGTTGTTATATCTGGAATAATGTATGCAGTAACATTTGTATTTAGAAAGAAATAGTAAGAAATTAACATAAAGAAAAAAACATAAAAATAAGCAAAACCGTGTAGGATATATCCTACACGGTTTTTAGTATAAGTTTTAGTTTAGCAAAATTGTATTAACAATGTTTAACCGTTAACCGCCTTAGCAAAGAGTTTAAGCAGAGAGGTTATAGCGAGTCTGTTGTAAGGAGCAAGTGTTGCGTTAGAAGCTACCCAACTTCTGAAGACTTCCTTAAGCCCATCCTTTACGGTATCTTCGGTGAGTTCAGAATTTGTTTTCATAACTTCAGCGATGATGTTTTCGTAAGTGATTCGCTTAATAGAAGTAGAAGCAAGGAAGGCTTCGTTAATAAGTGGATTGTCCGTAGGCAGACCGATTGCAGTAAGGAAATTGCGGGTGTTCGCAAGAATGGAACCGCCAACTTCAATTCCCTTTAATGCATCTCCTACTACCGTAAGAAGAACATCTTCTGCGGTTTGGCCTTTAGGAAGGGTAGAGGAAACTACTTCAGAAGAAGCTGCTTTAGGTGTACTTTCACTTGATGCACCTGCAACTTCATCGACAGAAGTAGTGGTATCTTCTTCGGAATCGTCTGTGAAAATCATTTCCGGTTCGCTGTCATCGATATCCTCGAAAAGATGCTCAAAGTTTGCACGGTAATCTCTCGCTTTAGGAAGCAAGGTTACCAAGTTGTACAAGAAGTTTGGCTTAGCCTTACCAACAACTGACTGAAGTCTTTCTGCACGAAGGTAGCGACCTTTGTCAAGAAGCGCTGTGCCGCCGTAGTACTGCTCGTAGTAGTAATCTACATCAATATCTCTGTGGAAGGTAATGTATACCTTTGCATCGATATCTTCGAGGGCTTTGGTAATCGGAACAACGTATACCATCTTGTCTGCGGTGATATCGAGTACGATACCAAGAACGTGGCTGCCGTTGATTTCGCGGGGAAGATGTGTACCAAAGTAACAGTCGACAACATCGCCGATAGAAAATTCGATGATGTTAGGGTCGGTGAACTTGAGGCTCATCTCACGAATCGCGGTCCAGATATGGTTTACGATTTCTTTCTCGCTACCGCACTGCTTGTACATTGCCCAATAGGCAGTGCGAAGTAACTTGTTCATTGCTGCTTCAATAGCAGGATTCTGGAATTCAATCTTCTTGATAATGAGGTCATCTTCACTTTGAGGGCCAACTTCTTTGGGCGCGGGCGGGAATTCCTCAACAGAAACGATAACAGTGTCATCAGCAACTTCTGATTGGTATTCCTCGGCTGGGACATCGCGTCCTTCGGGACATTCCTCAGAAAACTCTGTAACAGAAACTACAACACGTTCTTCGCTGGTTTCCTGAACAGCTTCTTCTTCGCAAGTTTTTTCTTCGTATACTTCTTCATCTTCTACGAGATTGTCCACCTCTACACCAAGAAGTACGTAGTACTCGTTGATGAGGTCGATAACGGAGTCGATAAGTTCATTATGAACGTTTTCGACAGTTACGAAACCGTTTTCTACATCGAGGTAGATTCTGCAGCGGATTTTTGTAACCGCTTTGAGAAGTGGAGATATGTTTCCATCTTTGGGGCCATTTACTTTAAATGTGAGTCTATTCATTAACTAATTCTCCTTTGGTCTTTATTAAGTTGTTGATTAAGCGAATGAAATCGCTAGTGGGAGCTTTTTTCATCTTGAAGTTTTCCTTAACTCTTGCAACGATTAATCTTTGGATTTCAGAAGGAACAATTTCAGAATGAATCTTATGAATAAGATTTGAAAGTGTTTCCAAATTGTAATACTGACATCTAAGACTTGCAAAAATTGCATCGTTCAAAAGGTCTACACCTCGTCTTGTGGAATCAAAACCGAAAATCTCAAGCAGAATCTTTACCTTATCTTTGTCCGACATAGCATCGCTACAAATGTTATATACATCTGTAAGATTAGCAAACTTTAAGAGCTCGCGTTGAACATCATTGAGTTCTTCGATACTTTGTACTACAGGAACAGGTTTAGGTGGTTCTTGTTTGATTTTAGAGATTTGTTTTTCACGCGGGTCATAATCCGAGTCCTTCCTAAAAGTACTCTTTTTCTTCTTTTTAGGAGTAGGAGGTGAAGTAGGTTGAACCTTTGGCACTGCTACGGGTTTTGCAGGCTGAACGACAGGGGCTTTAACAGGTGCTGAAACAGGTTGTTCCTTTGTGGCTGCAGGTTTTGTTTCCTTAACAGGTGCGATAGCTTCCGAGGCCTCATTTTTTTCTTCAGTCGTAAGACTTAAAGAAGTACAAATGAAACTTGAAAGTTCGTCCATAAAGGAATCTGTCATTGTACCCAAATACTGCATAAAGCGAGTTTTGTCTACTGTTTGGATTTGTTCTGCAAGAGCAGTACTGTAACCAGAAGTAAGACCGGGATGAGCCTTGGTATAATCCGCCATTGTTTCTTCTGTGAATTTGAAAGTGAAATGGGTGGGAAGATACTTGGGCTTATACTTTGTGGTGAAAG
This sequence comes from Clostridia bacterium, assembly GCA_017521005.1. Lineage (GTDB taxonomy): Bacteria > Bacillota > Clostridia > TANB77 > CAG-465 > UMGS1649. Next base: position 54,857 of record JAFXEC010000019.1, read on the forward strand.
GAATTACAATTGTGGTAGGGGAGTATTTATTACCCTTATCGTTTTGGATAACAATAACAGGTCTAATGCCTCACTGCTCAGAGCCAACTGCATCTCCTAAATCACAACGATATACTTCGCCGCGTTTTACTCTCCTTACTTTACGAGAAGGTTCGGGAGTTTCGACTATAACTTCATCTGTTTCCGCGTTCGCTGCTGCAGTACTTTCTGATTCGTCGGTAGTTTCAATCACTTCTTCTGTAGTTTCAATTGTGCCAGATTCTGTGGAAACTTCATTGCGTTTTTCTAAAGCAGGAGATTCTTCCTTTACAGAAGCTTCTACTACTTGTTTGGGTTTGGTTACTTTAGCTATAAACATTGGTGTGTGTGTAAATCTGTTACTTGAGTAATTGGTAAAGCAAGTTTTACTAGTATAGTTCTGCACACCAACAACAGTTACCATACTAGACAGGGTGTCTAAAAGTTCATCGGGTAATGTGCCATCAAGGTAAATGGTGTCTCCATCAATACGTGCTTTGATTTTATACTTTACAAGCACTTTAGAGATTTCGCACACATTTACATCCTTTGAAAGTAATAGTAACAAAATCTGTTCCTCCATGATTTTATTTGGTCGTCTTGTTTGTTTTTGCTTCTGCTACAACATAATATTTTTTCTCCTTTTAATATATATTTTTTGCTGTCTAACATAGTAAGTTAGACCAAAGACAAAATTGCTTATATATTATACCACAAAGTTATGTAAAATACAACAAAAA
>JAFXEC010000002.1 GCA_017521005.1 Clostridia bacterium
AAAAAGATACAACAAAAACTTTGTTGTATCTTTAGATATTATTTATTACCTTTTATGTATGCATATATTGGATAGTTAAGAACACATATTATAAGTCCTACTACACCTGTAATTAAGCCTATTATCATATCAGCTGTTGTAGCAGTTCCAACCATTATCATACTCATTCCAAATCCCATTATTAATGATCCTACTACACCAACTATCCAAGGTAATAGTAATCCAAAATCTATAGATTTATGTGCTTTCTTTGGATGATGGCTTCTGTATACTGGTATTATTGCAAGTAGTATTAAAAATCCTATTATTGATACTACTATTCCTGCCGCAAACATATTCCATTCAGGTATTAGCCACATACACATACCTACTGAAAAAATTAATCCTCCAATAGTTGCTAATATTATTTCAATTAAAGTTTCTTTTTGCATTTTATTTACCTCCATTTATTTTAATTATTTGCCTGCTTCTTCTTGTTCTTTTTTTACTCTTTCTTTTGCTTCTTCAATAGTTTCTCCGTCTTTTCTTAAGAAACTGTCTACAAATTTATCTTCTACTTTTTTATATCCACCTACAACTGTATCTTCAACCTTCTTGTATCCACCTACAACAGTTTCTTCTACTTTCTTGTAGCTATTTACTACTGTATCTTCTATCTTTTTGTTTACTTCTTTAAATTTTCCCATTTTACATCTCCTTTCTTCTATTAAAGCAACACTTGTTGCTTTAATCTAAATATAGTATAATATTTTTGTATAATGAAAACAATCATCAATTTATAGACATGTGTTGGAATAATAAAATACAATTAATACATAATTTATTGGAGGGAAATATGAATACACCAAATAATAAAAGAAGAAAAGAATCTAAAGAAAAGATTGAAAAATGCTTTATTGAATTAATACAAACTAAAAATGTTGATGAAGTATCAATTACAGATATTTGTAAAAATACAGGTTTAAATAGATCTACATTCTATGCTAATTATATAGATATATATGACTTAGTAGATAAACTAAGAGAACGTATGATTAGCGATTGGTTAGAAATATATAAGGATGAAAAAGATAACAACTACCATTCTTACGATTTCCTAAAGTTATTTAGACACATTAAAGATAACCAAATATTTTACAAAACATACTTTAAGCTTAACTTTGACCTAGATACTTCAATGGGATTTATAGATAACGAAGAAGTTATTCGTTTCTTAGATTCTAATAAGAATTTAGATTACCATATAGAATTCTTCAAAGCTGGTCTTAATGCCATAATTAAAAAATGGTTAAATAACAACTGCAAAGAAGCTCCTGAAGAAATACTTGAGATAATAACTAGCGAATACAAAGGAAGAAAACTTTCAAGTTAATTAAAGATGTAAACTTAAAAGGTTGGAAATGTTTATACACTTCCAACCTTTATTTTATCTAATTAATCTGCCATTTCATATTGTCTAATGGTATCTCTTAAATTGTTTATTTCTTCTTTTTGTTCATCTATTGTATTTTGTAAATGCTCTATTTTATCTCTTAAGTTTTCATTTTCGTTTATTTGTCTTTGAATTTCATATTCATTAGATATTCTTTTATCATTGTTCTCTTGTATCTTTTCTATGTTTTCCTTAGATGCATAAATATGTACTTCCGCTACATAAGGATAATCTTTTATTTGTTTATTATTTATATCTTTTATTATTTGTTTTATTAAATCTATTGTTTTTAGTTCATCACTACCACAATATATTTCAATTCCATGATTTAAATCATGGACATAACATTTAGCATATTTAGTATAATTTACTACTATTTTAACATCTTTTATATCTGTCTCAATATATCTATATGCACAGTTATATGTATTAAAAGCAAAATCTTCTTTCATTTTATATACATATTCATCAGACATAGTAAATGCATTATCATTGTTTTCTACAACTTCAAAATTTGCAAATCCAATTAATATTAGACCTATACTTATTCCTGTTATTATCAATGATACTAAGAATAACACTCCTACTCTAGTCTTATTAAATTTTCTATTTACAATAAAATCATAAAGTATTTCTAGTATTACAAAGTTAGCTATTAGTAACGCTATTATTAAAAGTACTGTTCCTACAAACAACATACCAGTCTTTATGAACAACATACTTAGTACTAGAAGTGTACATAGTGATACAAATGTAAATACAAATAGCAAACCCAAGCAAATTACTACAAACTTTATAAAAGCTAAAATTAAGTTAAATAACCCATTTAGGAATTTAGAACTTGAATGATTTGGATCACGAATTATTACTTTTTCTTTTTTCTTCTCTATAAAGATTTTTTGTTTATCTTTATTTGCTTCCTCTTTATCCTTGTTTTCCTCTTTAATATCTTCTGACTCTTCTACATTTTCTTTTACTATTTCATAATAATCTAAATATCTAATCTTAAATATATGTAAGAAAACTGTAGTTCCAGCAATTATAGAAAAGACGATGTATATTGCTTCTAATATATTTCTTAATCCGTAATAATAAAAATCTCTAAAGATAGTTCCAAAAACATTATTAGCTATATAATCTCCTACTGCTCCTATTAATAAAAATACTAAGAATATTAAGCAAAACATAAAGCATTCTTCTATAATACATTTTAATTTTTGCTTAAATTTCATACTGCTAAACATATCTATAGTTTTTGTAATAAAATTAAAGAAATCTTTTGCATATTTATTAACTATACTAGTAGACTCCTTTGTTTCCTCCACCACTTTAACGTTTTCGTTCATAAGTTCATCAATATTGTAATTAAATAATTTGCATATAAGAAGAACCTTATCCATTTCAGGATAACTTTGTCCAGATTCCCATTTAGAAACTGCTTGTCTAGATACTCCTAGTTTCTCAGCTAGCTGTTCTTGAGATAAGTTATTATCTCTTCTAATTATTTTTAAGTTTTCAGATAATTTCATATATCTTTTTCCTCCTCTCTTACTGCAAATTATATAGAATCAACCGGTTGCACTCTACCAAGTTTTAGTTGTTTTTTGTTAATTTTTAGTTGCATTTAGCGTTTTTATATAATATTTCAATATTATTTATGTGTTTATACTTCTTTTTTCTTTATCATAATCTTTTCAACAAAAGAATGTTTTTCTTTATTTTTTAGATATAGAAATCCAAATATATTAAATACTGCTGCACCGATAAAATTTACTATTAAATCTTTCATTGTGTCTTTAATACCAACATCTAGATATCCATCAAATCTAACTAATTCTTTTCCAGTTTCATCATAAACTATAGTTTTAGCTATATTATCTATCGTCACTACATTATTATTTTGCTCAGGATCTATAGTTACTGTTCTTATTACAGATATATACTCATCTTTTTGCATATCTGTTTTCATTATTTCGTCCATACCATATTCAAAGAATTCCCAAACTACTCCTACAGTCATTGAAAAGCAGAACGCAAATAAGCATAGATAAATTGGAGATAAATTTAATTTTTCTGAATTCTTATTTAATATATCTACTAATGAGAATCCTATTGCTCCCATTAGGAACCCATTTAATGTATGTAGCATTGTATCCCAAAAAGGTATCATTCCATAGAAGTTATTTATTTCTCCTAGTATTTCAGCTGAAAACACAAACAACATTGTTATTATTTCAAGTACATTTGGCATATCTATCTTCATATACTTTTCTACAAAAAACGGTATAAGTAACAATACTAATGTAAGTGCGCAAAGAAGTACATTTTGTAAATCTCCCCTTAGTATTTGCAATACCATACAAAGAATAACAAGTGCTCTTAGTATAAAATACGTTATTAAAGTACTTCTATCATCCTTCCACGTTTCTTTAATTTCATTCCCTAATCTTTTAATATATCCCTTCATAAAATCACCTCATAATTTATTATTAATTAATTTTATTACTGATATTTTCCCCTTTAAACAAATCATTTTTATATATTTACTCTTCTATATTTTTATTTAAATACAATGCATATATTAGCGGTACTATTATTAATATTACTGGAGATATATACATAGTAACAAAGTTTTCTGCATTAAATACTGAAAGTGCATTTACTACGCTATGTGTAATTATCTGAGGCCATATACTCTTAGATTTTACAAGTATAACCGCAAATAAATATCCCGTTGTTATTGCATAACATATTTGAAGCAATGTTGGTATAAGTTCTGCACCATTTAACAGATTAATTATATGCCCTATCCCAAATGTTATTGATGTTACAATTATGGCAGCTTTTATATTATCTTTTGCTATCATTTGAAACAAGAATCCTCTAAATATTATTTCTTCTAAAAATCCAACACAAACCATCGAAAGCATATATATTACTATTTCTGTTACAGATAATTTTATATTTATCCCACCAATTAGATTTACTGCCATAAGTATAACTAATGGTATAAAGTACAGATATTGTTTTGGTTTTGGAAATTGTGTTAAACCTAAATATTTACCTAATTTATTTAATAATACAAACATTACTATTAATACAGTAAGAATTATATTTGCAATTAGTGTTTTTACATCTTCTAATCCAAAATTATTCATACAATACGAATTAGTTATTAGGTATATTATTATTAATCCTAAACTAATTAACGTTTCATTTTTCTCATAAAATTTCTTCATAATTATTCCCTACTTTTATTCTATTTATCTCTATTTAACATATTTAATAAGTTTATTTTGAACATATCTTTTTCCGAATGTTCTTTACTTACCATTACTCCTTTATATGTCTTTAATTCATTTGTATAACCTTCTACAAATATGTCTGGCAATATATTATTTAGATAAATTATACATTCTTCTTCATTCACTACATACTCTAATGTTACTTTTCCATGTACTTTTTCAAACAAACTGTCTGCAGGAAGTTTTAAGGAATATTGTGTCTCTTTGGCATTCTTATTCTCTGATATGACATCACCTAAAAACTTTCCATTTCTTAAATTAGGATAATACTCAAACATTAATTTTTTATATGCAAGCATATTATACTTTTTAAGGCCTCTTTCTCTCTTCTTAAATTCTGTTTCGTTTGCATATTCTAAAGTATATATTTTATTTTCTTTTTTCATATTTCCTCCTAAAAAATAAAAGCAGACCCTCCAGTCCGCCTTATAAGTATGGTGCCGAAAGTGGGAATCGAACCCACACATAGTTGCCTATATCAGATTTTGAGTCTGACGCGTCTGCCAGTTCCGCCATTTCGACATAAATAAATTTTGCATGTCGTTATTCTACCACACAAAATTTATTTTGTAAACATATTATTTTTGTTTTATATATTTTATTCTTCTATATTTTCTTCTTGTTCTTCATCTATTCCTGGTTCATCTGCTTTACCATAAACCGATTCTTCAATACCATATATTTCTGACATTATTGGTTTAAATAAACGTTCTTTCTTCGCCATCAATATAAACGCCTCATCTTCGTTAGTAGCGTTTGTTACATGATATATTGCATCATTTATATCTCCAGTTTTCATGGATATTAATGCTATAGAATATTCTGATTTGGCTTTTAGTTCTTTATCCTTAGATGCTTTTTCTAAGTTTTCTTTAGCTAAGTCGTATTCCTCTTTTGCATAATATAGTCTTCCTACACTATAGTATGCTTCATACATTTCATCATCTAACTCTAACGCTTTTTCATATGCTGGTATTGCATTTTTTATTTCGCCAAGCGCAGAATATATTACTGCTAGATTAAAAAATGTATCTGCTGTTGCTATATTGTTCATTGCAATATCCTCATATATTGTTTTTGCTTCATTTAAATGTCCTAAATCTGAAAATAATATTCCTAACATTTCCTTAGCTTCTATATATGTATTATCTATCGTAACTGCTTGATTTAACATTGCTATAGCAGCTTCTTTATTTCCTAATTTATCTAGCAAAACTGCTATTTTATAATATATTTCCTCATTATTATTATCTACTGTTAGTGAGCTTATTAACACGTCTCTGGCTTCTGCTAATTTACCCATTTTTTCTAATGCTTTACTTCTTAAATAATAAAACTCTGCATTTTTTCTTGCCTTAGTCATTATCCTTGCAAGCAAACCTTCAGCAAACTCATAATTACCTATTAAATACATGAATTTTGCAACATAATATACTAATGTTATTTTCGCATTCTTAGCAAGACCTTTTACAGTCACTAATGCCATTGGTATCAAATACGCAAAAATTAATACCAATGCTTGTAAAATGTTATTTAGTTTTTCATCGCTTAAAAGATAAAATATAAATAAACTTTCAAAGAAAATTGCAAGGGCAATTATTACAAATAACGCCGGTTCTTTCTTTCTTACTGCTTTAGACACTATTTGCACTATAAAATATACGAAGGTAATTATTATTACTACATTTATTAACCACATATTATCACCTACACGCTCATATTATATACTAGTTATCCACATTTTTCAACTATTAGGGGTAAATTAGAGGTAATACAATTGCAACTATTTTTAACATGGTGTATAATACATGTTGCCTAGAGGTGGTAATTTTGAATAAAAATGATTTTAATGAATTAAAAAATATATCTAAAATACATATGATTGGAATTGGCGGTATCAGCATGAGCGGTATTGCTGTAATGCTTAAGAAATCTGGTTTTGATGTAACTGGTTCAGATAGTATGGGTTCAGCCATGGTTGAAATGCTTGAATGTGAAGGAATTCCTGTACACATTGGTTCAAATCCCGAACTTGTAAAAGATGCAGATATGGTTGTATATACTGCTGCAATAAACCTTGCAACAGATAAAGAATATCTTGAAGCAGTAAAACTTAATAAACCTGTTTTTGAGCGTGCTCCTTTCTTAGGAAAACTTCTTAAACAATATGATAAACCAATCTGTATAGCAGGAATGCATGGTAAAACTACAACTACATCAATGATAGCTTCTGCTCTTCAAACAGCAGGCGTTGAACCTACAGTTTTAGTTGGTTCTAAACTAAAAGAATTAAACAATTTCAACTACTCTATCGGAAAAAATGAATACTTTGTACTAGAGTCTTGTGAATATGTAGATAGTTTCTTAAACTTCCCTGGTGATACAGCAATAATATTAAATATTGAAGAAGAACATTTAGATTATTTCAAAGATCTAGATAATATAAAAGCTTCATTTGCTAAATTCATTGGTATAATGCATGAAAACGGAAAACTTATAGTTAACAAAGATGATGAAAATATCCACGATGTTTTAATACTTGCAAATAATTCAATAACATCTAAAAACATTAGTGTTCATACATATTCTACTAAAACAACTGACGCAGATATGTATGCAAAAAATATTAAAATTGCAGATAACAAATGTTATGAATTTGATGCATATTATAAAGGAACACTTCTTACTCACATTAAGTTAAATGCACCTGGTGTACACAATGTTTCAAATGCTTTAGCTACACTTCTTTCTTGTGTTGTTAATGATATACCTGTTGAACTTGCAAAAGCCGGTCTTGAAGAATTTACTGGTGCAAGTCGTAGATTTGAATACAGAAAAACAATTGGAGAAAATGTTAATGTTTATGATGATTATGCTCATCATCCAACAGAGATAATGACTACTTTAACTACAGCTCGTGAAAAAACAGATGGTAGAGTTATAGCAGTATTTGAGCCACATACATATACAAGAACTTATACTCTTTTTGATAAATTTGTAAATGTATTAAAAACTGCTGACATAGTTCTTTTAGCAGATATATATGCAGCAAGAGAAAAAGATGAAGGCATTGTTTCTTCTACTATGCTTGCAGATGCAATTACTAAAGCTGGTACAGATGCTACAAATCTACACACATTAGAAAACATCGCTAAACATATACACAAAATTATTAAACCAAATGATATTGTTTTAACAATAGGCGCAGGTACAATAACTAAGCTTGCAGATTTGTTATAATATATAGATTTCAAAAATTTTAAGAGAGGAATTAATACGCTAATTCCTCTCTTTCATTTATATATATGATGTGTATTTTTTATTTATCTTATTTTATTTCACTAAACTAAAATCTGTTGTAGTTCCTACTATAGCTGGAATGTCTGCACTTATACAAACAACCGGTCTTACTCCATATGCTAAACGGTCACAACGATCATAGCTAACTCCTAATTCCCCATCTAATGTAATTACATTGTTTCCACTTGCAGCCGACGGAGATGCTAACCAAATATCAGAATTTTTTACTGGTTTCCAAAAATATAATGAATCTTCTAAATATAATACTAACGATGATGTATTACTTGTATTTCCATTTGTTATATCATTAATATAATAACCAGTAGTACCATTTTCAATTAATTCTAACTTTTTGTATTTTGCTATTTCATTAATAGCTTGACTTTTTTCATTCCAACTTGCTACAAGCATTTCAGCGGTAGGTGTTCCAATCGCACCTTTAACATATTTACTATAGCTTGAGTTTGTATTCTTAAAACCTTTCCAAATTGTTTCATCTAAAAAGTAAGTTATCCATTTTGCGTTATTGCCAGATGAATAATTACTCCAATTTGCCATCCATCTTATTTTAGCTTCTGCAGAAATGTCTCTAGCCTCAACACTTATACCCTCTTCCCATGATATAGTCCCGAAGTTTTGATATTCTGTTCCTGATATTTCTGCCGCACCTTCACCTATATACGCATTATAACTAGTTAATTCTGTTGGTATTTTGCTTTTTTCAATAGCGCTTTCTGCTATTAAATATATGAATTGTTCAGACCCTATATTTTGCTTATAAAATATCTTCCATTTTGAAACGCCATTGTCTGATACATAATCTACAGTTTTTCCGTAATCTTCTGGTCCCTTTATTAATGAGCCTAATGTTGTAGATGAACTATTTTTATTTGTTACTGTTACCCCTGTATCTGTTACAGTTATGTTCCATTTGTCTGCTGTTACTCCTTGTTCCCCTAATTTTGTTGTTACTTCATTTACTAGATCTGTTCCTCTTTTATTATCCATGTAAGCATCTGCCCAGATTAATGCAGCTAAATCTTGCACTTGTGATTCATTTGTTGCATCTACAGCTTGACTGGCTCTGTTTATTACACCAGTATTAGATAGTGTAATTACTACGCTTGCTGCAAGTATTATCATAACAATAATTGTTATTACTAATACTATTAAAGATATTCCTTTTTTCATCTTTTGTTTTCCCCCTTCTTGTATAAAATATATATACCACATCCTACTTATTTTTTTCAATTGTTATTAAAGAAAAAGAGAGAAAATATTTACATTTTCTCTCTTCTTTTTTGTCTATTTGATCATAGACTTAATCTTTGGCTCTATAGCCTTACAAATAGGTATGCTTATAACTATTATTACAACATCTGCAACAAATGCATAAATGTTAGTCATAACTCTTAAAGTAAATGGCAATGTATATATTACATGCTCTACTAAAGATTTAATCACAAGTATTCCTAATGCCACGCTGAATACGGCTACTGCTGTAGATATTACTATCTCAATTATTGGTTTCTTTATTTTTCTTGTTAACTTAAATGTTAATCCTAAAATTATTCCAATAACAAGATTACCTAACGCCCATCCAGGCATTCCCCGAAGTCCACCCGTTACCATGCAATAGATGACAACTCCCATTGTTCCTACTATTGTTCCGCTTGTCGTTCCAACAATATAGCAAAAAGCTGTCATTACAAAATAGCCTAAGCACAGATAATAATTCTGAAATACCGGTACTTGAACACAAAGTGTTAATGCTACAAATAGTGCTACTCCCATTGCTGTTATGCAAATCTGTTTTGTTGTGTTTTTCATTTTATCCCCCTCTTTAATTAATCGTGGTATATTTTTTATGTACTCGTATTATACCAAAATATATACACCAAGTCAATTTTTATGTAAATTTGAATAATATAAAGGTACACTCTAATCATTAGTTATTTCTAATGTTTTGAGTGTACCTTTTTTCTTTTATTTAACCATTCTTTTATTTTGCTCTTTAAGCTTTTCTTTACTGCAAATTTAACTATCCATCTATGGACATTCTTGTGAAGAATGTTATAGCCCAAAGCCCACAAATAGCCACCAAACCGTAAACAAGTCTAGTTAACATTGTCATAGAACCAAATGCCCAAGCAACTAGGTCAAAATTAAATAAAGCAATTAGTCCCCAGTTTAAAGCTCCAACTATAACTAGCACAAGTACTAATGTATTTAAAAACTTCATATTATACCTCCTTACAAATAATCTTTTTAATTATCTTCACATATATTGTGTGTCTAAAAAATATATTTATTCTATCTTTTTTAATACAATTTTTAACAAAAATTTTTGATACACATAAACTACTAATATATATGGAGGTATTCTATGTTTAAAGGCGCATATACTGCACTTGTTACACCATTTAAAGATGGCAAGATAAATTATAACAAGATGGCAGAATTAATTGAATTCCAAATCAATGAAGGAATTGATGGTTTAGTAGTTTGTGGCACCACAGGTGAAAGTGCTACACTAAGTGATAAAGAAAAAAGAAGACTTATTAAATTCACTGTTGAAACTGTTAACGGAAGAGTTCCTGTTATAGCTGGAACAGGATCTAATAACACAATACATACAATAAAACTTTCTAAATTCGCCGAAAAGGTCGGTGTAGATGGATTACTGTTAGTTACTCCATATTACAATAAAAGTTCCCAAAATGGTCTTATAGCGCATTTTAGAGCTATTGCAGAAAGCGTAACCACACCTTGTATTTTATACAATGTTCCAAGTAGAACTGGAGTAAATCTTTTACCAGACACTGTAGCTAAACTTGCTGATGTTGAAAACATTGTTGGTATAAAAGAATCAAGCGGCAACTTTTCTCAGCTGTTAGAATTGATGGCCAAAGTTCCAAAGGATTTTATTGTATTGTCTGGTAATGACGATAGCATTGTTCCATTACTTTCTATTGGTGGTAAAGGCGTAATTTCCGTATTATCTAACATATATCCTAAAGATACACATAATATGTGTCAAGCATTCTTTTTAGGTGAAACAAACTATGCTAAAGAGTTACAATTAAGATATGCTAGTCTTATTAAAGCGTTATTTATTGAACCTAATCCAATGCCTGTAAAAGATGCAATGAATATCTTAGATATGGATGTTGGAAATACACGTCTACCTTTAGTTGAAGTATCCGATGACACACATGAAATATTAAAAAGTGTACTTTATGAATTAAAAAACCAATAACATTCATCATATTCTTTATTTTATTTTTACATATTATTAAAGCTTACAAAACATTTGTAAGCTTTAATCTTTCACTTTCTACTACTTTATTTATTCTCTCTTTTAATACATTGCATTCTATTAATAAATGTGGTTTTACTGTTTCTTCTTCATTTAATAACGATATATATTTGTATATGCTAGACATGCTTTCTTTTATATCCGATACTGCACTATGTTCACAAAATATACCATAGCCTAATTCTTTTTTATTCCATAGTTTTTCTAATTCTTGTTTGTTTTCTTGTATTTTATCCAAACTTTGGTCATTTGTTATGCTTTCTTCTAGTTTAGATATTTTAGATATTAATAATTTACTTGAATCCTTTAGAAAAGAATATTGCACAAAGTGTAACCCAAGAATTAATAGAAGTGTGCAAGATATTATTAATATTTGTTTCATACTTTCTTCTCCTTTTCTTGGTATACAAATCTACCATTTGCATCTATTGTTGCTATTAATATATTTTTTAGTTTTAGATTTTTCTTAAGTAACTTTTTATCTATATCCTTTCTAGTAAGATTTAACATTGTTATATTTTTATCTGCATATTCTCCGTTTACTACTACATTAAGTGGTATGCTATTTCCAGTTGCATCTTCCATTTTTACTGCATTTAAATCTCCATTGGTTTCTAGTATTGCATAAGCTGTTTCTTGTACTGTGTATATGTCTTTACTTCTTAACTGTTCCATAAGTTCTTCTATTGTTAGTTGCTGTTTTTTCATTTCTTTTTCTAGTATTTTCCCTTTGTATATAACTAGACTTGGTGTTCCACAAATAACACTTTCTACCTTGTTACTAGACTGTATAACAAGCGTAAATATTCCATACAGGATAAGGAGTGCAATTATTGGAATGACACCTGCAAAAATTTGAGTATCTCTAGATTGCATTGGACCTGACGCTAGATCAGATATCATAACAATAATGGCAAGTTCAAAAGGTTGAACTTTTGAAAGTTCTCTCTTACCCATTAGCCTTATTACAAGAAAAACAACCGTAAATAAAATTAAACCTCTAAAAAATACTACTAACATTTTCTTCTCCTTATATACATTTGTATTTTTTGCATATTTTATAAAATTATACAAATACTATTTGTATATTTAGAGGTAAAAAATATGGTAAAACAAGCAATTATGAATAAACAAATAAATAAACTTAGAATGAAACAAATGGCTATTAGATTTTTTTCTGCACTAGTTATATTCTTTGCTACTGCATATATGGCACCAAACTTTAATACAGAAAGTGCACCTATTCTAGTATTATGTGCATTTGTTACAGTAGTATTAGATTACCTAGTAGCAACAGTTACAGAAATACATGATATTCCTTTTGGTAGAGCTATTGTTGGCTTTGTATCTGCAACTTTAATTATATATATGTCTCAATTTATTATCCGTGGCTACTACATCTCTATGTTAAGTAGTGTTATTGCAGCAGCTATATATGGATTAATAGATTATTATTTACCGAATAAAACTTAATATATATATAACAAAACCACGAGAAATGAATTCTCGTGGTTTATATTATTCTGATATTATTGACTCTAAAAATTCATATTCAAAAGTTACGTTTTTCTTGTCTTTAATCTTTTTATCCATTTTGAATACAACATCATATTCCATAGAATCATATAGCCTATTTGTAATGTATCCTTCGCCTAATAATATTCCTTCTTCAAACATATTTATTTTTATCTTACAATACATTATAGCTGGTTTCTTAAACATTTTTACTTCGGGTGCTTTAATATTAAATCTTACTTCTTCTGAACCAAATTCTAATTTTTTCATTTTTACTGGCTCAACTTTTATCTTCTCTATATGTTTTTTTGCACCTTCTTCATCTTTCATTTTTCCTGAACCTATTAACATAGGTAGATGCTCTAACTTAGCATCATAATATGGTTTTAATTCTCTTTCAAGTTCAAATTCTTTATTTATATTTCTTATTTTAGCATCTATTTTCTTTCCTATATTAAACAACCTTTTTGGATTTTCTATTTCATCATCCATATTTTTTACTATAAGTTCAAAATCCGGATCATTTACAGAATTAATATTTCTTGCTTTGCATTCTAAGTAGAAATCTATCGCGTCTTCTAAATATCCTGCTCTTAATGCTATATATGGTTGTACACTTGGTTTTTCTAGCGGTTGTACGCTTGGTTTTTTATTTTTAATTATGCTAATCGCTATTAAAAAAGCAATATATATTGCTGGTATTATAAACCAAAACAAATTAGATATGGAAACTCTATTCCAAGATGAATCTATTATTAACAATCCTACCGGAAGTATTAACGTTACTAGCAAAATAACAATTTGCACAATAAATACGACTATATCTCCGTTAGCCAAAAATTCAACAATTCCTTTTTTCTTTTTAGGCGTTACTTTTATTTCTTCTTTTTTATCCGGGTCATAGCCAAATTCTTTTAGTGGCAACAAATCATCTATATCACAATTCTTTTCTATACAAGTTAAACAAAAGTCATGTAATTCCGTTGCATTTTCTATCCCACAGCATTTACACTTCATACTATCATCTCCAAAAGAATTATATCATATAAAGGTGTATTTTTGTACAGTTATTAAGAAAAAACAGAAGTAACCATATTTGTTACTCCTGTTTTGTTTTATTTTTCATTCATATCTTCTATCTTAACTCTATTTTTAATCTTTTGCATTTCCTCTTTAAGACCTACAAGTTTCATCTTGATTTCAAACATTTCTTCTTCAGTTGCTCCATGTTTTACATCAGATTTAACTACTTTAGATACATCTTCCATATCTAATTTTAAGTATGTAAGCATTTCGTAGATATCTAATCTTAAGTTTGTTTCGCGTACATTGTAGCTTGTCTTTTCAAACTTGCTATCTCCTAGATAGTATCTTTCATCTCTTTCAGGAATTACTACATCTATTCCAAACTTAGATTCTATTGCTTCAGCTAGTATTTTTTGACCTTCATATTCTCCATGTACTAAGAATATTCTTTTTGGTTTCTTTTCTATTTTTTCTATAAAATCTAATATACCTTGTTGGTCTGCATGTCCTGAGAATGCGTCTAGCATTCTTATTTCTGCATTAACACCAATTTCTTCACCAAATATTTTAACTCTTGGTTCTCCAGACACTATCTTTCTACCTAATGTTCCTTCTGCTTGGTATCCTACAAATAATATTGTAGACTCTGGTCTCCATAGATTGTGTTTTAAGTGGTGTTTTACACGACCAGCTTCACACATTCCACTTGCAGATATTATTATCTTTGGCGTTGGATCTTCGTTTAAAGCTTTAGATTCATCTGCTGATGCAGTAAATCTTAAGTTCTTAAAGCTTATTGGGTTATCTCCCATAAGTAAATAACTTAATGCATCTTCGTTATAACAATTAAAGTTATCTTCAAATATTTCTGTAGCATTTTTTGCGAGTGGGCTATCTACAACTATTGGTATATTATCTAATCTTTCTATATATTTTTCTGCATCTACATCTTTAGATAAATATTTATTTAATTCAAATAATATTTCTTGTGTTCTACCAACTGCAAATGATGGTATTACTACATTACCACCTCTATCTATTGTATTTAATATTATTTTAATAAACTCTTCAGATTGTTCCTTTATTGGGCTGTGGAATCTTCCACCGTATGTAGATTCTATTACTAGATAATCTGTATCTATTACATTTTCTGGTTCACGTATTATTGGATTTTCTTCATTTCCAAGGTCGCCTGTGAATGTTAATTTTTCTGTTTTACCATTTTCTGTGATGTATAGTTCAACTATTGCAGATCCTAACATATGTCCGGCATCAAGGAATTTGAAAGTAACATTATCGTTTATTTTGTATTCTCTACCATAATCTATTTTCTTTAGAAGCTTACAGCTATCTAATCCATCTTTGGCAGTGTATATTGGTGGTTCTGGTGATTTACCAGCTCTCATACGTTTTCTATTTACCCATTCTATTTCTTTTTCTTGTATATGTCCACTATCTGGCAACATTACAGAACAAAGATCTGCAGTTGCTGGTGTACAATATACAGGTTTCTTATATCCTGAAACAAATAGTTTTGGTATTCTACCACTATGGTCTATGTGAGCGTGTGTAAGTATAACAAAATCTATATCATCTATATCGAACCCAAAATCTTCATAGTTTAATATTTGTTCTGTTAATGTTCCTTGGAACAAGCCACAATCTATAAGGAATTTTGTATCTCCTACTTCTATCATGTGACACGAACCAGTTACACCTCTTGCTGCTCCAAAAAATGTTATTTTCATTAGTTTCCTCCTATACTACCAGTATAATTCTTTTTCGTCTAATTTCTCCCTTACATATTTAATTCTAAAATCATCATCAAAGAATCTGTAATATGTACCATTTTCATATTGTGCTAAAGAACCGATATAATCACTCTTAAGTGCATCCTCTTCAGTTTCTTCCATTCCAAAGAATTTTGTTAATGCTGCATATTTTGTTTTATCTTCAGACATATTTGCACTATCTAATATTTCTTTGAAATACTTTTCAGTTCTGTCTTCAATAAAACCGTCATCATATTCTCTAGTTACTGGTTCGATTAAAACCATTTTTTCTATTGTTCTTCTGTTATTTATTATATATTCAATACAAGCACTATGTAGTACTTTATCTCCTACATTGCACAAACCACCGAAGAATACATTTATATCTTTTCCATCTTCATTCTTTATACGCATTGGTTGCGCTTCTGCTAATAAATATGCATCTCTTTTCTTTTGTCTAGTTAATATACTCATTATATACTCTCCTCATTAGTTGGAAGACCAGGAGTCATTTTTAATTCTTCCCATTCTTCCTTAGATATTAATACTTGACGAGGTTTAGAACCTTCGTATCCAGAAACAATCCCTCTTGCTTCCATTTGATCTATTATTCTTCCTGCTCTTGAATATCCTATTCTAAATCTTCTTTGTAGCATTGACGCTGACGCTTGACCCATATCTACTACTAAATCTATAGCTTGATCTAAAAGTGCATCTGCGTCATCTTCATCTTCGCCTTCAGGATCATCCATTCCTTTATTTACTTTGCCTTGTTTTTCTATATGTTCTATTATATCTTCGTTGTATCTAACTTCCGAATTACCTTTAATAAATGTTACTATGTTTTCTACTTCTGCATCTGAAACAAATGCACCTTGCATTCTTTGTGGTTTCATCTCCCCTGTTGGGAAGTATAACATATCTCCTTTTCCAAGAAGTGTTTCTGCACCAACTTGGTCAAGTATTGTTCTTGAGTCTACTTGTGAAGATACTGTAAACGCTATTCTTGAAGGTATATTTGCTTTAATTACACCTGTGATAATATCTACAGATGGTCTTTGTGTAGCAACTACAAGGTGCATACCAGCAGCTCTTGCTTTTTGTGCTATTCTACAAATGCTTGCTTCAACATCGTTTGCTGCTACCATCATAAGGTCAGCTAACTCGTCTATTATTATTACTATTTGTGGTAATTTCTTACCGTTTTCTTCTCTTTCAATTACCTTGTTGTATCCCTTAATATCTCTTACTCCGTATTCTGCAAACTTAGCATATCTTGCTTCCATTTCAGATACTGCCCAGTCTAAAGCACCTGCTGCTTTTTTAGGGTCTGTTACAACTGGAATTAATAAATGTGGTATTCCATTATATACAGAAAGTTCAACTACTTTAGGGTCTACTAATATTAATTTTACATCACTTGGTTTAGCTTTATATAATATTGATGTTAAAAGTGCATTTATACATACACTCTTACCAGAACCTGTTGCACCAGCAATAAGTACGTGAGGCATTTTAGCAATATCTCCAATTGCTACATCTCCTGCTGTATCTTTACCAAGGGCAAATGTTAATTTAGATTCTGCATTATTAAATTTATCTGATGCTATTACATCTTTAATATATACAGCTTCTTTAACTTCGTTTGGTATTTCTATACCAACTGTACCTTTACCAGGTATTGGTGCTTCAATACGTATTGCTTTTGCTGCAAGGTTAAGTGCAATATCATCTGCTAGGTTTACTATTTTGCTAACCTTAACACCTGGAGCTGGAAGTAGTTCATAACGCACTACTGTTGGTCCACGAGTTATATTTTTAACTTTAGCTTCAACACCAAAGCTTAATAATGTCTTCTCTAATTTGTCTGCTATCATATCCAGTTGTTTCTTAGTAACAACTTTAAGTGATGGTGCTGGATCTCCAAGTAAAGATAATGGCGGGAAGTTGTAATCTTCTAAATCATCTTCATGCATTGAGTGGTCAAGTTGAAGAACTTCTTTAACATTCTTTTCTTCGCTTTCTTCTTTTTGCTTTTTGAAGAATTCATCCTGAAGACCTTTTAACTTCTCTTGTTTTTGTTTTATCTCACTTTCACTTGCAAGATCTAATTTAATTTGTCCATTTTCTTCCTCTTGTACATTAGCATAATTTCTTACTACGTTTTCTGCACGTTTCAAATCTTCTTTGTGTATTTTTTCTATTTCTTTTTCTCTTTTTATTTTTTCACGTTCTTTTAATTTTAATTCTTTTCTTTGTATCGCTTCTTCATCTGTAGTAAATACAGTGATGAACATATTAGCTATGAATTCTACTATTGTTATTACTATGTTATATACAATCGCAAAGAAATCTCTTAAACTTAAGTTTATAAAGAACAATATAAAGAAAAATGTGAATGTTACAAGTATTATTTTAGATATTATAACGCCACCGCATAAATTAGTAAGCGATGCAACTATACCACCTAAAAGACCAGCATAGTTATTTCCTATTATTGCACCTTTATATGCAAAGTTTACAAACACTCCTGGATTAGACCAGAAATCATATCTATCTACTGTAAATGCATAAACCGTTGCAGATGCAAGTGCTGTTATTAATACACCTTTTAGAAGTTCTGCTCCTACTTTTTTCTTTTTACTAGATATTATTGATGCTATTCCAACATACATGCAAGATATAGGTAATAGTATTCTTGCTTCACCAAATAGCCCTGTAAAGAACATATTTATATTATCTGCCATGTAGCCTATATTATCAAACTTAAATAAAACTATTAATGCTAAACCTAATACAAAGACAAATCCACCCATAAATTCAGATAAAAATGTCTTTTGTGGTTCTTTAGTTGCAGTAGTTTTTTTCTTCTTATTTTTGCTTCCTTTTCTTCTACCCATAGTAATCCCCTTTTACACTAATATAATTCTATATTATATTAAAAAAAAAAGCAACAAAAGTATTTAGTATTTAAGCATTTTTTACTAATTTACTTTTGCCACTTTTATATTCAAATTTATATATTATTTTAATTCTTTTCTGTTATCATGAATAACGTTTAATGTTTCTTTTAATATTTCTTCTAATCTTCCAAGTAATGCATCAGCATATTGTCTTGTTCCTTCAGAAATTTCACGTGCTACTCTATCTGCAGATTCAATTATTTCTTCTTTTTGTGCTAGAGCTTGTCTTGTTATTTCATGATCATCTACTAAAGAAATTATCTTTGTTTCTGTTTCTTTAACTATTTGGTCTGCTTCTTTTTGAGCGTCCATTATTATTCTTTGTCTTTCTTCTTTTACCCATTTAGCTTGCTTTAATTCATCAGGTAATTTCATACGAATTTCTTCTAAAATTTCACTTAATTCGTCTTTGTCTACAAGAACCTTTGATGATAAAGGAACTTTAGTACCGTTTTCAACTAACTCTTCTAAATTTTCTAATAATGTAAATATTTCCATGTTTAATCCTCCAACTCATACAACCTAATAACTACTCTTCCATATGTTCTTTTATCTTTAAGGTTTAGCCCTTGTATATTTTCTTCAACATCTTTTCTTTTGTCGCTTTCTAATACAATAATTCCCGCCTCATCAAGTATTCCATATTCCAGTATTAGTTTTAATATTTTTTCTTCACTCTCTATGCCATAAGGTGGATCTAAAAAAATAATATCAAATTTGCTTCCTTCCTCATGTATTTGCTTTAAACATTTTGCATAATCTTTCCCCGTTATTTTAACACAATTTTCTGTATGTGTCAACGAAACATTGCCAGAAATTAGCCTTAATGCCTTTTTATTTATATCATTCATCCAGGCAAAAGATGCACCTCTAGATAGTGCTTCTATTGCAAGATTACCTGTGCCACTAAAAAGATCTAATACTTTAGCATCTTCAAGATATGGCATAAGTATTGAAAACATAGGCTCTTTTACCCTATCTAATGTTGGTCTTGTACTATCTACATCAAATTCTAATAATTTTCTTCCTCTAAATTTTCCTGCTATTATCCTCATATATTCTCCTAAAATGTATAAGTATTATACTATAGTTTGATAGGAAAATAAAGCCAAAAAGAAAATTAATGTAAAAAGACTTTTTCTAAAACAAATTTTATTTTAGAAAAAGTCTAAATTTTAGTCAATTATTACTTAATATAAAGAGATGGTCTAAACCCCAATATAGCATCATATGTCGGATTTCCACCATAATTCCAGTCAGTACGTACAGCAACCCCTTCTGAATAAGCAACCGCGCCACCACGTGCTACATTCCAAGTCTCATTTCCAAAGCCCTCCATGGTTATCTCATATGTATTTCCCGCCATATCATATATATTATATACTTTTGTTTTCTTCAAAGCGCCTGTTGATAATAACATCATACTATTTTCCGTTTTCGCATCAGCTGTAGTCCAATTTCTTATTCCCGTATCATCAACATAATTTAAAAAAGTGGCTTGTTTAGCGTTTATATTCAAATCTTCTATTGTATAAGTAGTAGTTAAAAAATTTCCAAAAGTCAAGTCGCTGGTTAAATTAATATTACTATCTAATTCCTTCCACCAAGAAAGAGTTCTGTCCCATTGTACTCCATATGTAAGCGTTGATACAACACCATATTTATCGTTTGTTGTTGTATAAAAACTTCTAGCTATCGACATAGCATTTAAATTACTGCAAGGATATTTTCCCATTGTTATACTAATATCTCCAGTTCCATTATTATTAGCATCTAATGTATTTCCACCCGCTTCATAACGTGCAATATAAAACCCACCATATTTTTTTACACTTGCATACATAGCTCTAGCTTCTGATATTGTAGTTGTAGGTACATAAGGTGATTCGCTCATACTATCCACATAACTATCTTGCCCTTCAATTGGCATATTATTTGAATCCAAAACAAGTTCCCAAAAAGCCTCTGAACCAAGTTCGTTTGATATAAGTGATGTAGTATTTATATAATCAACTCTCTTGAATAATGTTTCAAACTTCTCAATATCTACCGGCACCCATACAAACTGATTTCTTGTTTCCAATGATACTTGTTGTCCAGCATCTTTTGTTGTTATTTTAGTAACACCTTCTGATATTTCTTCTTCGGTTAATGCATATATTACTAAACCTTCATTCTTTTTATTCTCACCTACATATGGTGACTTTACAAATCCAAATGGTATCGGTACTCCATCAGATGTTATTTCTCTAACACTAGTGTTCCAATCTTCTGGCACTACCACTTTTATGGATACTTGAACACCCTCATCTGTCACCGATATATTCCAAGTGTCTTCTGCAATTCCTTGTTCAACTAATTTTGTTATTACTTCAGTTTCTAATTCTACTCCTCTTTTCCCATCCATATAAGCATCAGCCCATATCAGCGCAGCTAAATCTTGTACTTGTGACTCGTTTGTTTGTTTTACTGCTTCATTTGCTCTATTTATTACACCAGTGTTGCTTAGTGCTATTATTACACTCGCTGCTAATATTATCATTACTATTATTGTAATGACTAAAACTATTAAGGATATACCTTGTTTCTTTTGCATTTTTTATTCCTCCTTTTTGCATGCAAAAAAGCAAAGCAGCACATACCTATTTAGTATGTGTCACTTTGCTAGTTTCTATTTTAATTTGAGGTACAAAAAACGCTTCTAATGTTTGTTCATTAGAAAGTATTGTGTGTGTGTGTGTGTACAGCCGCAAGGCTTTCAGCGTTTTTTATCATTTGTTTACCCCTCTTTATGTTTTTATTGTACATCATTTTTTTATTTTTTACAATACTTTTTCTATAACTCCGCATTCAATTCTTTCACCAGAATTTCCTGCCGGATCTGTCATAAGATCATCTTGCATCTTATGTATTATTACTGACCTGTTTAATATATCTTTAGGCGTAAATCTTGCTGTGTAATATAGCATAAAAGAATATCCATTATTTGAATATATCATAGGCAGATCTCCACTATGATTTGGATATTTATTATCATCTTTATTATAATGACTACCTGCAGATATGTATGGATTCATTTCATTATATATACACTCGCCTATTTCGTGAATATGAACCCCAAAGAATTATTTTCACTATTCGCCGGCAACCCAACTATTTCTAGTTTTACTATTGTTCCTGTATTCCAAGGAAAGAATTCTACTTTTCCTCTTAATTCTTTATATTTATTATTTCCTTTTAAACTTGCTTGCGCATAAGGCACACCATTTGCAAGTGTTAATGCGTTTATTCTCATAAAAAACCACCTCGGTACATTGTATGTACTGAGGTGGTTAAATATTTTTATTATACTCTTTCAGCTGGTTTAGCTGCTTTACCTGTTCTTTCTCTTAGGTAGTATAATTTAGCTCTTCTTACCTTAGAACTTCTTACAACTTCGACTTTATCGATGTTTTTAGAATGTACAGGGAATGTTCTTTCAACACCTACACCATAAGATATTTTTCTTACTGTGAAAGTTTCGTTAGAACCAGCATTTTGACGTTTGATAACAAATCCTTCAAATACTTGTATTCTTTCTCTGTTTCCTTCTTTTATTTTAACGTGAACTTTAACTTGATCACCAACTTTGAAGTTAGCTACGTTTTCGTTAATTTGTTCTTGTTCTATAGCTTTGATTATATCCATTTTAGTTTCCCTCCTTTTTGGTTATGATTTCATTTACTTTGTTTATGTCTAATTTGTTTTCATTTATGTATCTTTTAAATAAATCTGGTCTTTTTATTAGTGTTGTATATAGTCTTTCTTCGTATCTATACTCATCTATTTTACCATGATTACCACTAAGTAATATCTCAGGAACTTTTAGTCCTTTATATTCTTCTGGTTTAGTGTATTGTGGTTCTTCAAGTAAAGAATTGCTATGGCTTTCATTCTTGCTTGAGTCTTCCTTAATTACACCAGGTATCAAACGAGTTATTGTATCTAATAGTACAAGTGCTGGTAGTTCTCCACCAGTTAAAACATAATCTCCGATAGATATTTCTTCTATGTTATATAGACTAAATATTCTTTCGTCTATTCCTTCATAATGTCCTGTTAAAAGAACAATGTGCTCATATTCTTTAGACATCTTTTCAGATAGTTTTTGACTTAACACACGACCTTTTGGACTTAAATATATGATATGTGTATTAGGGTCTTGTATATTTTTTATACTAGCTAATGCTTCATCTAATACAGGTACAGTTATTACCATACCATCTCCACCACCATAAACAGTGTCATCTACATTTCTTCTTGCACCTTTACCAAAATTTCTTAAATCTATTACATCAACACTTATTTTTTCTTTTGCTATTGCACGAGAAATAATACTTGTGTTTATGTACTCATTAATTACATTTGGGAAAAGCGTTAGTATTGTAAACTTCATATTAAAGCCCCTCCATTAGTTCTACTGTCATCTTATGAGAGCTAATATCTATGCTTTTTATTACTTTCTTGATTGCAGGTAAGTAAATAGATTTATTATTTTCATCTACTACTTCATATACATCATTAGCACCAGTTCTAAATACTTCTTTTAGTGTACCAACTTTATTGCCATCTAAATCTACAACTTCTAATCCTACTAAGTCTTTTATGAAGTATCCCTCGTCATCGTTTGACTCGTTCTTTTCTACTTCTCTAAAACACATTTCGTTCATTATATTTTTAGTTTGATCAATGTCATCTATACCTTGAAGTTTCATTAAAAACATTTGCTTTTGAAGCTTCATGCTTTCAACTTTATACTCTATGCCTCTAATATATACTTTTTTAAGCTTAAGTATTTTCTTTTCATTATCTGTATAAGAATATACTTTAACTTCACCTTTCAATCCATGAGTATTTACGATTTTACCAAATTCAATTGTTTCCATCTTTTACTCTTCTATGTTTACAACAACTTTATCGTTGTTTTTAGCACTATATGCGCGAACTATTTCTCTAATAGATTTTATAATTCTTCCATCTTTACCAATAACTCTGCCCATATCTTTTGAATCTACTTTAACTGTTATAACAGTCTTAGCATCTTCTTTAGCTTCTGTTAAAACTACAGCGTCTTTATTATCTACTAATGATTTTACAAGATACTCTATTAATTCTTTATACATTCACTAGACCTCCTTAAGATCGATTCCTGCTTTTTCTATTAAAGCTTTTGCAGTATCTGTAGGTTTTGCACCTTTCTTAACCCATTCTTTTATTTTATCAGCATCTAGGTTTAATGCTTTAGGTTCAGTCATTGGATTGTATGTTCCAACTTTTTCGATGAATCTACCATCCATTGGATATCTAGAATCTGCAACTACCATAGTATAGTATGGAGCTTTTTTAGAACCATCTCTTCTTAATCTGATTTTTACCATCTTTTATTTCACCTCCCTGAAATTTATATTAATTTATTTTTTTACTATATTTTATCTAAACCCTTTGCGTTTACCCATAAGGTTTGCTAGTGGGTTTTTACCATTTGATAAATCTTTCATCATTTTTCTCATTTGTTCATATTGACCAACTAGTTGGTTAACATCTGAAACCTGAGTACCACTACCTGCTGCAATTCTTTTTCTTCTTGAAGCGTTAAGTATACTTGTATCTCTTTTTTCTTTGTTTGTCATAGATGAAATAATAGCTTCTATTTTATCTATTTGTTTTTCATCTATTTCAGCATTTCTAAGTTCGCTAGGTATACCTGGTAGCATAGACATTAATTTGTTCATTCCCATTTTGCGAATCTTTTTAATTTGCTTTCTGAAGTCTTCTAATGTAAATTCATTTTGTCTAATTTTTCTTTCTAAATCTTCAGCTTCTTCTTCAGCATAAAGTTCTTCAGCTTGTTCTATTACAGTAAGCACATCGCCCATACCAAGTATTCTTGATGCAACTCTTTCTGGATGGAACATCTCAAGATCATTCATTTTTTCACCAACAGATGCAAACTTTATTGGTTTACCTGTTATGTGTTTTACTGAAAGTGCAGCACCACCACGTGTATCTGAATCTAATTTTGTTAAAGATATACTATCTATACCTATCTTTTCATTAAACGCGCTTGCTACATTTACAGCTTCTTGACCAACCATACCGTCAACTACAAGCATTACTTCGTGTGGTTTTGCGAATGATTTTAGTCTTACTAACTCATCCATTAACACTTCGTCTACTTGAAGACGTCCGGCTGTATCTATTAATATTACATCACACATTTTAGAATTAGCTTCCTTAAAAGCATTCTTTGTGATGGATATTACATCTTTGTTATCCTCCTCGCTATACACAGGTATATCTAAAGCTTTACCTAATGTTTTAAGTTGTGTTATAGCGGCAGGTCTATATACGTCACACGCAACCATAAGTGGTTTCTTGCCTTGTTTTCTTAAGTAGTTTGCAAGTTTTCCAGCAAGTGTTGTTTTACCACTACCTTGAAGACCTATTAGCATTATTACCGTTGGTCCATGCATCGCCATATTTAATTTAGAATCCGTTCCACCAAGCATTGATGTTAATTCATCTTTAACTATTTTAACGACTTGTTGTCCTGGTGTTAGAGATTTCATTACTTCTTCGCCTAAAGCCTTTTCTTCAACAGATTTTATAAAAGCTTTAACTACCATATAGTTAACATCTGCTTCAAGAAGTGCTAACTTTACTTCTCTTAACATTTCTTTTAAGTCTTTCTCTGTTATTCTAGCTTGGCCCCTTAGTTTTCTTGTTATATTTTGAAGTTTATCTGATAGACTTTCAAACATATTTAATTTTCTCCTAATCCTCTTATTTTATTTTTTAATTCTTCTATATCCATATTATCAGTCGATATATATTCTTGTAATTCTGTTATTTCATTTTTAAGTTTAACAACTTGTAATTTTTCTTCTAGCTCAGTTAACGTCTTTTCTGCTTTCTTTAACGCATCTCTAACTGCTTGAAAAGAAATGTTATTGTTCTCTCCAATTTCCCTTAGGGATAAATCTGAATAATAATATTGTTCAAATACATCTTGCATATTTAATGTAAGCATTTCTTTATATGTTTCATAAAGAAGTATCTTCTCTAATTTATCCTCCATATTTCCTCCTAAAAAGAATATCCAGTAAAGCAAATTTACTTTACTGGATATATTATACACGCGTATTAGGCGTTTGTCAACTAAAAAGTTAACTTTTTTGGTGTTTTTCTTAGATTAAGAAGTATGCCATTAGCAAAGCTACAATAACAACAATAATTGATATTGCGACAGAAAAGAAAATAGCTCTTCTATGTATCCTTCTAGATTCCTTCACAAGTTCAGGATCAAGGCAAAGTTTTAAGTACTTATTCTTACTTTCCATAGTTTACTTATCCTCTTCTACATGATACGGACATACATTAACCGTTCCTGCACCCCATCTTTTCTTAATACCAACGATAAGACGTCCTTTGCAGTTGGGATTATGTGCATAAGCACAATCGGATTCACAGCAATATTTATACACCTTTTTGTCCGGATGTTCTAATGCAAATCCAACAAGGACCTCTACCGCGTCTAAGAATTCCTCAATAGATACCGAACTTCCAGGAGCGTGTAACTGATTTCCTGGGTTCATCTGATGATTTAGCACTTCCCGAATTTTGATACAAGCCTCTTTCGTTCCACCTTTGATACATTTTTCTTCTCTTATTAGAGCTTCTAATTCATGTCTTTCCATATTTCCTCCATAATAATTATATAGATTTTTTTATTTTTCGTATCGATATTATACCACAATTTGCTGTTGATTTCAATTAAAGCTTTTACTATTAAAATAAAGAAAGCAAGTAGTTTTACTTGCTTTCTTTATTTTTTACTTCATCATCTTTTACCACTTCACCACGCGAAGGAGTAACTATTACCTTTTTATCTTTTATTTCAAAATTAAAACTAGATAGTTTATAGAAGTTAACACCATCTTCTCTTAATTGTTTTAGAAGTTCCGATACTTCAACTTCGCCTCTAATTCCTTCTTTTACTTTTGAAAAATACACTTTATTATATGCTTCTTCGGCTTTTGTTTGCATTGCTTTTAATTCCGATTCTGTTATTTCAGCATCACCATACAACAATGTAGCTAAAAGACATGCAAGACCACCTAATAATATAACTATAAATAACGATCTAAATAAACTATGTCCATTCTTCATCATTTTAACATCTTCTCCTCTTATACTAATATAGTTTATACAATATCAAGAAGAAAAGCAATACCTTTATATACTTTTCATATCGTTTATCATATGCTCAATAAAAACAGCATAGCCTTTTTTAGGATTATTTAGAAACACATGTGTAACGGCTCCTATAAGTTTACCATTTTGTACAATAGGGCTTCCACTCATTCCTTGAACAATTCCACCTGTTTTTTCAATAAGTTTTTCATCTGTTATTTTAATTATCATATTCTTGTTTCCAATTGAATCCCAAAGTATATTCTCGATTTCTATCTGAAACTTTTCTACCTTATTGTCTAATGTGCAATATATATGTGCTTTGCCAATTTCAACATCTTGTTTAGAAGCAACTTCTATTATTTCTTTATTTTCTGTAAAAATATTTTTTTCAATATCACCGTATATTCCATTACTAGTATTCTTTCTAATTTGTCCAAACACCTCTTTATATATAGTTGCTCTTAAATCTCCTGGTTCTCTTACTTTTGCTTTGTTAATACTATTAATTTTTGCCTTTACTATAGCCCCACTTAAAATCGGTAATATTACATTGTTTTTACTTTCTGTTATTCCATGTCCTAATGCAGCAAATGAATTTGTACTAAGCTCATAAAAGGTAACCATTCCTACGCCCGCACTGCTATCTTTAACCCACAAACCAAGTTCATATATATTATCTACCTTGTTATGTATTAAATCCACTTCTTTAATTAATTCTTCGTTATTTCTTTTAATAGTTAAATTTATCTTTTTCTTGTTTATAACATCCTCTTTATTTATATACTCTATTATTTCGTTATTAGTATCTATAGGAATATTATCAACTTTAACTATTACATCTCCTACTTTCACGCCGCTCTTAACATTATCTACTTCTATGACTAATACTCCATTTGCTAAAAGTTTTATACCACACGCTTCGCCACCTAATACAAATCTATATTCTTCCGTACTTTTTGCAAATTCTATTTTCTTAGTCACCGTTTCTCTAACATTAAACATTTCTAATATGCAATAAGCTAATACTAATAAAAAGAGAATAATTACAAAACTTAAAATTCTCTTACTATTTTTAATTTTTATACATTCTACCCTCAATTTATCACCTATATATTTACACCTAATATTCCGCCAAGCATTCCTGTTAATATTGCTACTCCAAGATATATACCTACCGAACTATTAATAACAAAACCAAATGATATTCCGGACAATAAATATATTAAAAGAAAATATATTATTCCAAATATCATACCAAGAACAATTCCTCTTTCTTTAATTTTCTTGGCTATTAACATACTTCCTATTAAATTAGTCACGCCAACTATAACAAAAACAAATGTATCTAAATATTTGTCATTTATATTAGTGTATGTAAAAAGTACTGCCGTTAAACATAGTAATACTAAAGCTAATGCATAAGATAACATCATAAACTTTGTATATTGTTTCATATACAACATAAAATCACTCTCCTACTATTAATTAGTATGAAAGTGATTTTACTTTTATTCTATTATATAAACATTATTCCTCTATTTTTCTTCTACAGCCCCAAGTTCTACCAACATTTGTATTATCCTCTTTTCTATCTCTTAATTCCATTATTGGATTTGGTGCAACTTCAAACCTATAACCCATACCACACTTGTCTATATGCTTATCTATTACATTATGACTTGGTACTGTTTCTACTTCTTCATTTACTTGACATTGATATTTAAAAAATCCCGCGTTAGGTTCTAGGTTTTGTACTAAAACATAGTTTTCTCTTTTAGCTGTATAGTCTACTGTACATTTTAATACTTCACGTACATATTCTATATTTGGTCCTAAATCCAAAAGTTCTGGGAAAACAGGATTTGGAATTACTTGTTCTACTTCTTTACCGTCATATTCACGAAGTAGATATGCAGCAAGATGAAGTCCAGCTACTGAACGCTCATATCCCATACACCAAACTTTGCGTATATACGAGTTGGTTTCATACTTCATACAAGAATAATACAAATAGCACATTGTATACATATGCATAAGTAGATTTTCATACCAAGTTGTATTTGGATCAAGCAAACTACCATAATGCGTAACGTGCTGTTCTTCTATCATAGCTATTTCTTGATACACTCTTCTACCTAAATCTGTTGGATAAAGGTTACATATGTTCATATAGAAATTCATTGTTTGTTGTTCTGCTGCAGTTATAATGTTTACATGTAGTTTGGTTAAAATGTCTGCCTCTTTATTATTTATGTGATAACGTATAGAATCTAGCGGGCATCTATGTTCTGAAATAGTTGGTCTTCCTGGCATTATTTCAGTATATCTGCCAACTAACTTTTCTGCCGGAATTCCACATTCCATTTCAAGAAGATTTGCATATCTATATAAATGATCAAAATCTTCTAGCAAAGCAAAATCTAACGCTTGTTTTACATATGGATCAGGTTCACATTTAGCAAGTCTAGCAGTTAAATCTACTGCGAGTTGCTCATATGTTATTGTTTCTTCTAACGCATTCTCATTAATTGGTTTTAAGCATTGTATTAACTTCTGCATCTGCCCAGATGTTCTTCTAATCACAGCTAATTTTCTTCTCACATCATTATCATTGCAATTTCTACTAAATTGATGCATAAAAAATATTTGCTCTGTTTCTGCTCCATTCATAAGTATTATTCTTGTTTTAGTATATGGATCAACATTATTTTTATCATAAGATTTTGGATATATTTCTCTCCAGTTCATATACGTTTTTTCTAAATCTATAGGTTGTTCGTTAAATGGGTTCAAAATTACCACACTCCTTCTATAGATATGTATGCATAAAAACATAAAAAAAGCACTAAAAAGTGCTTTCCTTATGTTCCTATATTCACTAACTGTTCGTTATATTTAGTAAACAATTCTTCTTTTAATATTTTATTTTCTTCAAGTTCAAACTTAGGATCTTTCTCTAATACTTCTTTAGCAGCGTCATTAGAAAGTTTAAGTAGCTTAACATCCTTTAAAAGATTAGCAACCTTAAACTCTGGAAGACCATGTTGACGAATTCCAAAGAAGTCTCCTGGTCCACGTATTTCCAAATCCTTTTCTGCTATTTCAAAACCATTGTTAGACTTAACCATTATTCCTAAACGTTCTCTTGTTTCCTTACCCATATTTTTGGCTTTAAGTACACAATATGATTCTAGAGATGAACGTCCTACTCTTCCTCTTAACTGGTGAAGTGTTGCAAGGCCAAACCTTTCTGCATTTTCTATAACCATAAGTGTAGCATTTGGTACGTTAACACCTACTTCAATTACAGTAGTAGAAACTATCATTTGAATTTTCCCATCCTTGAAATCTTGCATTACTTCTTCTTTTTCTTTTTTCTTCATCTTACCATGCAAGAAACCAACAGAATAATCTTTGAACACTTCGTTTTTGTATCTTTCATAAACATTAGTTGCATCTGTTAGATCTAATTCTTCGTTTTCTTCTATTAACGGGCATACAACATATACTTGTCTTCCTTTATCCATTTCTTTTGCAATAAACTTATCTATTCTTTCTTCTAATGTTTCATTTACTACATATGTTTTAATTGGTATTCTTCCTTTAGGTAATTCGTCTATAATACTCATATCTAGATCAGAATATACCATAAGTGCAAGAGTTCTTGGAATTGGTGTTGCAGTCATAACAACTACATCTGGATTTTCTCCTTTAGCATTTAGTTTCATTCTTTGTTTTACGCCAAAACGATGTTGCTCGTCTGTTATTACTAAGCCACAATTCTTAAACTCTACATTATCTGAAACCAATGCGTTTGTTCCAATAAGGATATCTATTTCACCATTCTTTAATTTCTCTAATATTATTCTCTTATTCTTTGGAGTTGTGCTTCCAGTTAAAAGGTCACAAGTCATACCAAAGTGTGAGAAATACTTTTTAAGTTCTTCATAATGTTGTGTGGCAAGAATTGTTGTTGGTGCCATTAATGTTGCTTGATATCCATTCTTTACTGCTACATACATTGCAAGAGCAGCTACTATTGTTTTACCACTACCTACATCACCTTGTACAAGTCTATTCATTGGTCTTGTGCTTCCCATATCTTTTATTATCTCACTAACCACTCTTTGTTGAGCGCCTGTTAGTTCAAATGGTAATATTTTTAAGAATTCTGTATAATCTGTATCTTCAAATTTAATTCCTGTTTTTTCTTCAAAATTTCTATTTCTTAAACTTAAAAGTGCAAGTTGAAGCAAGAACAATTCTTCAAATATTAGTCTTATACGGGCAATTTCTATATTTTCAAATTTAGTTGGTCTATGTATTTGTTCTAGTGCAAAATTCACTTCGCATAGATTATATTTCTTTCTAAGTTCGTTACTTAATATTTCTGGTAACACATATTTTTTATCTAGTAGTTCATTTACAAGCTTTGCAATATATCCATTTTTAATACCTGCAGTTAGTGGATAAATTGGATAAAAACCTGTTATACTATCCATTTTTTCCTTTTCCACTATAACTGGATTTACTATTTCAAATCTGCCTTTAGATTCTTCTACCTTACCGTAGAAAACAAACTCTTTATCTATTTCTAATTTATCATTTAGGTATGGTTGGTTAAATATTGTAACCCTAATTCTACCTGTATCATCTGATGCATAGAAGTATGTTAGGCTAAAACCTCTACCTTTTCTTCTAATCTCTGGCCTAGTTGAAACTCTTGCTATAAATACAACATTCTCCCCTACCATAAAATCTTGTATTCTCTTTATATTATTTCTATTCTCATATTCTCTTGGAAAATGTGTAAGCAAATCATAAACGGTATTTATTCCAAGTTTCTCTAGTTGTTTAACTCTACTTGGTCCTACACCTTTTAGATATTGCACACTTTCTTTTAATAATTTATCCATTTTTTCACCAAAATAAGTATATCACCGGAAAAAGATGGTGTCAAGAAATCATAGAACTTTTGTTTGTTTTGACTATAGAAAAACACCCCGGAAATTAATCCAGGGTGTTTGAGTTTACTTACTTAAGTTCAGCGGGTATGAACTGGTCAAGCTCATCAGAAGTGACGATTCTCTTTTCGATAAGATACTCTGCCATCTTCTGCAAGATTTCCCAATGTTCATCGATAAACTTGATGGTCTTGTCGTAGCATTCCTTGATCAAGGCTGCAACCTTTTCGTTGATCTCATTTGCAAGTTTCTCGCTCATGAGATCGCTGTCCATAAGGAACAGATTCTTGAAGTTGTCTTCTTCCATACCATACTGAGTAACAACAATCTTTGCAAACTGCTGAGCCACCATGATATCGTTGGAAGCGCCGCTGTCCAAGTTTCTGTTTACCTTAAGCTGTGCAACTCTACCTGCAAGGCGCGCCATAATATATGCTTCCACATATTCTCTGTCGCACATAACGATGTTATCGTTATCCTCGAGGATGTTTACTCCAAGATAGTCTTCTGCAGGAATGATAGAAATTGCGGTAACGTTTGTGTTGCCGTGCAGCTTGGTAAGACGGTTTACGATATAATGCCCTACTTCGTGGTAAGCGGTAGATCTTACATCTGCCTTGGAAATCTTACCGTACTTTTCGAAACATTCTTCGTATACCTTGTCGATACACTCGCGTGTTACAACAGACTTCTTGTCTACCTTTGCAATAGCCATTGCGCGGTCCAGGAGGTCAAGCGTCTTGTCCGGGTTTGCATTTTCAAGGTTAAAACAGTTGGAGCAAAGAATTACATAGTCCACAAGTTCACGAGGCACTTCTACCTTGTGGTATCTTTCCATGGACTTGATCTTTGCTTCGATCATAACCTTTACTTCAGCATTCTTAGGTTCCTTAACCACGATTACCTCAAAACGACGCTTGAAAGCACCATCCCTTGAGAGAATCATATCGTATTCCTTATTGGTGGTAGCACCAACAAATACAACATCATCTCTAGAAAGGATAGGCTTAAGCGAACCGCTAAGGTCAACGTTGCCATCGGAAGTACCGCCTGCTCCAAGCATCTGGTGCATCTCATCTACGAAGAGAATTACCTTAGGAGTATTCTCCAAGAACTGCTTAAGAATTGCAACCTTGGTTTCAAACTCACCACGATACTTGGTACCTGCAACCATTGCATTTACATCGAGGGACAAAACGGTATATCCAACAAATTCTGTCGGACAAGTTTCGTTTACGATGTGCTGAGTAATAGCCTCAATGATTGCGGTTTTACCAACTCCGGGTTTACCAACCAGAACTGCATTTCTCTTGGTCTTCTTAGAGAATATATTGAACGCCTTGTAGATTTCTTTATCTCTTCCAAGAATTACGATTTCATCGCCCTTCTTGTACTTTTCGTTAAGGATTTCTACGCAGGTAGCAAGGGCTGCCGGAATAACCACAGGCCTTTCGATATGATCAGCATCTTCAGAAATATTTGCAATCATTCTAAGACTGTTCATAAAGGTAGGCATATCCCAACCAAGTCCGTTTACGAAACCATTTACAAACTTGTAGGCACTTGATTCTTCGTTCTGAAGAAGTGAGTAAATGATTACATCAAGAGTAAGGTAATCTAAGCCCATTGCTTTGCATCTGAGATATGCTTCATCCAAAGCTGCTTCCAGCTTATCTGAATAAGCGGGGACAAGAATGTCCATCTCGTCATCTCCATATCCCATAAGGTCTGCAAGGAATTCCATTACCGTCGCTTCAATGCGTTCATTTTCTGTAGGCGGTTCTTCCTTAGAATTGTTTGCCGTCTCCATCTCTTCTTCCATTTCTTCGCGTTCTGCAAAGATTTTTTCTGCTATTTCCTTACCAAAAATGTTACCAAAGAGTTTCTTATCCTCCATAATGAGATCGAGGTCCGGAATCATGATGCCGTTTGCATCCATAATGATTTTGGAAATCGACGAGTCCAAAATGTTCAATGCTGCAAAGATTACATATGCACTCCGAATCTTTTCATCATCGAAACGCCATGCAATGTCTGTCGCAAGCTCGAACGCTTTTCTTGTGTTGCCATCAACTTTGGCTGTGCGCCATTCATACATATTTAATCATCTCCTTTATATTAATAATAGATTTTTAATTTTTTATGTAAAGATTATATATTGCGATAGTGAAAAAGTCAAGAAAAAGGAAGAGATTTAACTCTTCCTTTATAAACTATTCTGCTACTACAAATGTTTGACCGTTAAACACAAATGATTTACCATCTTCTGAGAATGTAACAACTAATCCACCAGATGCTATATCTGTCTTTTTATCCGAATAAGTAATTACACTACCAGGTATTGTTGTTTGTTCTATATATACACCATCACTATTTACATAGAATCCGCATTGTGCTCCTAAAGAACCTGTTCCGGTATATAATGTCTTATATTTTAAACTATCTACCTTTACATATGTATTTCCCATAAAGTCTCCTGCAGAAATACTACTACCTTCTTCAATTCTTTCATCCGTTATAATTGAAACTATTTGCATTCCTTTTTCTTCGGTAAAAATTACTCTTGAATATGTAAGTAGAGAACCGTAATAGTATCTTTCACACACATATTCCTTATCAAAATAGAAATTGTATTCATTCTTTTGTAGTGTATCTGGTTTCATATTTATACCTGTATTATCTACAGTTAAATCATAATCATTTACATTAACTCCTTGTTCTCTTAAAGCCTCTTTTACTTCCATTTCAAGCATGAACGGATCTCTTATACCTTCAGTATACGCCTCTGCCCATGCTAATGCTGCAAGATTTTGCACTTGCTGTTTGTCTGTTTTGTCAACAGCTTCGTTTGCTCTGTCTATTATTCCTGTGTTTGTTAATGTTATTACAACAGTTGCAGCAAGTATTATCATTACTATTATTGTAATGACTAAAACTATTAAAGATATTCCTTTCTTTTGCATTTTTTATTCCTCCTTTTTTGCATGCAAAAAAGCAAAGCAGCACACATATTTCTATGTATGTTACTTTGCTTATTTATCTTTTATTTTAGGGAGCAAAAACGCTACTAATGTTTTTTCATTAGTAAATGTACTTGTGTGTGTGTGTGTGTGTG
>JAFXEC010000020.1 GCA_017521005.1 Clostridia bacterium
AAACATAGCTACGATTATGTATCCATATATAGGGCTTTTAGTAACTCCTATGCCTAGATAGTTATATGAGCTAGAATAGATGTTTTGCTTGTGTGTTTCAGATTCTAACCAGGCATTTACTGCATCTTCTAAGCTAGGATTACCTGCAATATTTTCTCCCGCTGTTTTGTATTCTACTTTGTTGTTTGTAAGCATCTTAAATGGATCTCCGTAAGTAGGAGTGGAGTGAGAAAAGTACTCTTTAGAAACCATATCATCTGCTTTAAGTCCAGCAAGTTTAGTAATATTTATGCCGGCTGTTAGTTTTTTAAGCCCTTTTTTAGTTCTTGCGTTATTAATTAAATTAAAAACAATCTGTTCGTTTTCACTCATAGATACTTTTGTTGTAACTGTTGTATTTGAATTGGTATTAGTGGTGGTATTGGCGTTTTTGTTAGAATTAGTAGTAGATTTTAGTAAGTCTTTTCGTATACATCCAACATTACCGTTATCT
Organism: Clostridia bacterium; assembly: GCA_017521005.1. Taxonomy (GTDB): domain Bacteria; phylum Bacillota; class Clostridia; order TANB77; family CAG-465; genus UMGS1649. The sequence goes on from JAFXEC010000020.1 coordinate 494, forward strand.
GTTAATACAACATACCAATTAGATATGTATCCAATTACAGTTACCTTTGTATTTTTATCTAAAGTCATTCTTTTTGTAAAATTTGTTCCGGGGCCACCGCGTAAAATTGTATTTGCACTTGTTGCTTTTTGAACTTTAGTAACCATTGTATATGTTTTAGCTCCTTTAGGTGCGCTAGAAACGGTTTTAACGTACTTTTTACTAACTATCCCTATCTCATTAGTAGCGGTTTGTACAACGTAAAATTCACCTGTTGTAGCTAGAATTTTAACAGCGGTATTTTTCTTAAGCGTTCCAAGTTTTCCTTTCTTAGTAGAAGCGATTGCCCTAAAGTTTACACTTGCGCTAGTTTTACCGTATTTTGGTTTGTAGTTAGACACAGATATTGCAAATACATTTGTGCTAAATATTGTTAGAATTAATGTAAACAGAAAAAATATACTTAATAATTTGTTTGTTTTCTTCATATGTATAACCTCCAATATATATGTATGTACAAGCATATATTTTTAGAACTAAATTTCTAAAAAATGTATATATTCTTTATCTATGCAAAATAATATATGCGAGGTGGAACAAATGAATATACATGAAGGAAATTTTCTTTGGAATATGGAAACGGGAATAATTAAAAAATATGAATATCTAGCAAGTAATAAAAGGTGTGATACACTAGTTATTGGTGGAGGAATAACAGGCGCTTTAACTGCGTATATGCAAGCAAAATCTGGGGCTCATGTTATTATTGTGGATAAAAATATATTAGGGTATGGAGCGACACTAAAAACAGACGGCGTGTTACTAAGAGAAATGGATATAACAAACTTAAAGAAGAAAAGCATAGATAACGGAAAGTTACTTAAGTATAACAAGCTTTGCAGCGCTGCTATGGAAAATATACTAAATATAATAAGCGAAATATCTGAAGATGAAGAGTGTAAAAAATATATTAATTTGTTGGGACTAAAAGAAATGGATGTAATGTATTATTCTAATAAATTGACCAACAAGTACTATATATATAGATTATTTGAAAGACTAGGAGAAAATAATAATAAAATAGAATATTTAGAACAAGATCCGCTTCTCAATTTAAGGAGTGCGATTTTAATTCCTAAGAACGGCTATACAATAAATCCATATCTTTTAACTGCTCTAATATACATGTATTTATCTAATAAAAACAATGTAGAAATATATGAAAATACATATGTAGAAAAAATAAATGCAAAAGAAGAAGGAGTGGAATGTACAACTAGTAATAGATTTAAGATAGACTCTAAGTGCGTTATTTTAGCTTGCGGGATTAACACGTTAAAATATATGGAAAATAATAATATAGATGTATATAAACAATTTACAATAGTAACAGAAAGAGTAGACCAAAAAGAAGCTAAAAATATGGATATAATTGCAAAAAATATATCCAACACTAGTACAATTGTTACCTTTACAAAAGATAATAGAATTATATTAAGTGGCGAGAATATTAAAGAAACAGAAAGGTTGCAAGATAAGAACTATTTTAATTATGTTGAAAAGGGAAGATATAAGAGACTATATCAAACATTAAACAAGGTGGTGCCATTAATAAATCCACCTAAAGTATATAAGTGCTTTTATTCTATGTATTTGGAAACAAAGGATATGTTACCTATAATAGATGAATTAGAAAATATGCCCAATGTATATGTTAATTTGAGTGTTGGTAAAAACGGAATAGTAGAGTCTATGATAGGAGCAAATATGTTAAAAGATGTATATAAAAAGTATCATATAAAGGATATGTATTTGTTTAGGGAAAATAGATGGTGAAAATATAAGCTAATTTAAAAGGAACAAGCCCCGAAATATCGGGGCTTGAAACTTTTACTTAACGGGCTTGCCTTGAAATAACTTTAGAGAGTTTCAAGTGAAGACCTTTTTTAGATGCGCTAGAAATAACACATTCAACAGTGTCACCGTAGTGCAAAATGGGATGCCAGGTCTGGTAGTCCAGAATTCCTGCAACTTGCGGGGAAACATTCACGAAGAAACCTGAAAAATTGGAATCAACGGGTTCGTTGATTACGCCGGTTATCATTTCGCCGGGGGTATACGAATCAGGATTGTATTCCGGGAATGTGTCTTTGTACGATACGTTAAAGCGCCCAAGCTCGTCCAAGTTCAGCACCTTTACAAAGAAAGAGTCTCCTTTCTTGCAAATTTCAGCAGTTGAACGAATTCGCGCTTTGCAAAGATCAGGAACGCTGATTCGTGCTTGAACTCCTTGACCTACATCACCAAATACGATTTTAGTTCTGGTGGCTGTTACATTAAAGGGAAGCGTGGTCGCGTCTTTAATGAGTTCGAGGACTTCAAGCATGTTATCCTTTCTAGACAATGTAATTCTGTGCCCTTTGATATTTTTAATTTTAGCACAGATATTCTTTTCCTTAAGACACCCTACCTGGAGAGGAAAGGGAAATTCCGGATTGTTTTGGGAATATGTCAAAGGATACATTGTTGCCTCGTCAAAAGGCAAGTAAGCGACAATATCATCGCCTAACCGGATAGAAAGGGTTTCGTTAGCTTGGCTGATTGCTTCTACGTAACCTACAACGGTCATGTTCTCTTTAAATGCTTTTTCAACGTCTTTGAAAGTCATGTTAGCCAGAGGATAACATGCTTCCGGTAAAATTTTTTCAAAATTACTCATGCTTATACCTCCAAAAATTTTTGTGGTTTGAAAATTGACCTGCGTATATTATACCACACTTGTTTACATAAATCAAGAGAGTGGATGAATAAAAAATATCTAAAAATACTTGCAAAATAGTGTTGAAAAAAATTTTATTATGTTATAGAATGGAAGTAATTATAAGGAGCGGAAATATGAAAACAAAAGATTTTAAGGAACTATGTGCTGTATATTCAGCAAATCCAAATTTGGATAACGAAAACGTGTTATTAAGAACAATGATATTTGATACTAAATTCTATGTAGCAACAAAGAAATACGACAAAGGAAATGCATTAAGATTATTGCAATCTGAAACAGGAACAATGGTGTTATGTGTTTACACACATGATATAGACATCGACCCTGAAGTTAAAGAAAAATATGATATCACAGAGATGTCGTTTGATGATATCTATGAAAATGTTAATGTGAATAATGTTGGATATATATTAATTAATCCAAGTTCAGAAGCTTTAACATTAACATCAGCACAAATATCTAAATTATATAGAGAAAAATATTATGCTGATGCAAGTTATCCATTACATTTAGAAAAAGATGTGGATTTCAAATGTAGAGCTATGAGTTTAGCAGAAGTTAATACACAAGTTACAAGTAAGAAATTAATAGATGTATATCTTGATGCGCAAAAAGAAGAATCTGAAGAAAAGAGAGAAGAACTATTAAATGAATTCTTAGACGAATTTGTAAATCACGCTAAATTCTATACGCCAGTATTTCCAACAGGTGAAACAGATAGCATTGGAAATTATATAGTAAACAAAGAAAGAGTTATATATTTAACAGAAAACGGAACAAATGGAATGTATTATCTATTTGTAGATGCAGATAAAATTGTTAACGATTTAGAAGCGGATTTAGAAAAAACATATGTATCTGTTTTTGATTTTGGCGATTATATAACTATGATGGATGCAGCGCATGGCGCAATAGTTGGATTGAAAATAATAGGAGATGTAGCATTAGATTTACCTGCAAGCGATATATATTATTACAATGCAATAAAAGAACATAATGAATTATTAAAAGATGTAACTGTGTTACAAGGTTCTTATGCACCATCTGAAGAAATGACAGAAATAGAAAATGATATAAACGAATATTTTGCAAATATTCCTTCTGTTGAGAAAGTATGGTTAGGCAGAGAAATAGAAATGTACAAAAACAAAAAGAATGCATTTGTATATAACGTAGTTCTTAAACTAAGAAATGACGAATTTAACAAAGAAGAAGTAAAAGATACTGTAAGAAGAATTTTAGGTAATAATCTATTTAGAATGTACATATCTCAAGAAAATGTAACAGATACTCAATTAAAACAAGTATATGATGAAACTAATAAGCCTGTTAAAAAGGTTGCAAAGGCTGAGGCAAAAGAAGAAGTTAAAGAAAAGTTAGAAACAAAGAAGGTTGCTAAAAAAGCGCCTGTAAAGAAAACTACAACTGCAGTTAAAAAGACTACTACTAAAAAGGTAGAAAAGAAATAATATAGTTAAACAAAAGATATACGTGAAAATGTATATCTTTTTCTTTTGTTAAATGTGTTCTAAATGTTGAGATTTAGCACGCTTTGTGATATAATTTCGAGATGTAAGGAGAAAGACATGTATATCGTAAGAATAACTTATACAAAATCTAAAGAAGCAATATATATACCATCAAGTGAGTTAAGAAGAATTTTAGAATCTGCTATGATAAGAGCGGGCGTTTATGTTGCGTACACAAAAGATAATATTCCGGATATTACATTTGCAGATAATATAGCTTTAGGCATAGAAAGTACTGCGGAAATTTGCGATGTTGTACTTCAAGAACCAATAGATGCTGCATATATTGTAAAAAGCTTAAATAGAGAGCTGCCATCAGGAATAGTTGTGCTTACTGTAGATCAAATAGGAGATTTCGAGCCACAAATAGATAAAAGTGCGTATGCGGTAACATATGAAATAACTCCTAAACTTGGTGACGTTTCTAAAATGACAAATCGTGAGTATGACGATTTGAGAGCTTGGTACAGATACCAAATGAAAACATATTTATCTGAACCTAACATTCTTGTTTTAGTTAAATCATTAGATAGAAGCGAAAGAATAGATATAAAACCAGCCATTATGAATTGGGATATACAAATAAATGATGCAACAAGAGTAACAGTTTCTAAAGATACAGAATATATGTTTAATCCACATTACATTATGGACGGCTTTATGGAATTTGTAGATAGAAAAATAGATTACACAGTTAAAAGAATAAAAATATTATATAACTAATAAGCATATATAATATTAAACATATAAAGGAGAGACGATGAATCCGCTAGTTAAAGAATTGCCAAAGCACAGCAAGTTTAAAGAACTTCTAAAGTGTATTAAAGATGGCGAAACGAATTTAAGTATAACAGGGTTAACAGATGCGACTAAGGCACACGTCATATATAGTTTATACAACTATAGTGGCGTGCGCCCGGTTGTTGTATGCCCAAATGTAAGTTCTGCAAAAAGATTTATGCAAGATATTAAATTCTATGCAGAAAAAGAGATTGTGTTTATGCCTGCACGTGAAATCATATATTACGATGTAGATGCGCAAAGTAGAGAAACAAACAATGCAAGAGTAGGGGCTATATCTAAACTTGTAGATAACAAAGATATGATACTTGTTACTACAATAGATGCTCTTCTTCAACCAATGTTACCTAAAAAAGAATATGAGAATCTAAATATGACTATTTCTTTAGGTGAGGAATTAGATTTAGATGAGACAATATTAAAATTAGACAGACTAGGTTATACTCGTGAAGATGTTGTTCTTGCTAAAGGACAATTCTCTGTAAGAGGCGGAATAATTGACATATTCCCAACTGATGCAAAGATGCCATATAGAGTTGAGCTGTTTGGTACTGAAGTGGATAACATCAGAAGTTTTGATACTGAAACACAAAGAAGTATGGATACAGTCCATGACTTTTATATAACATTCTCAACAGAGCATGTTATATCAGTTAATACTAAAGAGGAAGCAATAAATAAACTAAAGAGTGTTCTTGATGAAGAGATATCTTTGGATGTTAAAAAAAGTATTAAAGCAGATATAGAGAGAATGGAAGAAGGTAATATTTCTGGATTAATAGATAGATATTATGAACTATTTGTTCCAGAAAGAGTTACATTATTAGATTATTTAGAAT
>JAFXEC010000021.1 GCA_017521005.1 Clostridia bacterium
CAATTATTACTGCAAACACACCTAAAATTACTAACATTGTTCTTAAAAAGTTTTTCATATTAATCCCTCCAAAAATTCAGTATAATTATATCACATAATATAAAAAATGCCACTATTTTTAGTGACATTTTTGTAATTTATATTTATTTTACATTCCTTCCATAAGGAATCCACCCATGTATACATCCATCAGTGGAACCATAACTACTATTACGAAGAATATTAGTACGATACCAACGAATACGTATGTTACATCTGGTAATACTTTTATTGTTCTTTGTATTGATTCATCTATTTCTTGACGAATATACTCTTCTACCTTGTCCATCATTTCTACAAGGTCTGATTGCATTCCTATTTTAAGCATTTCTATAGCCATTACTGGGAACGCTTTATCTGCTTCAAACGGATCAATCCACGAACCACCGGCTTGCAATTGGTTCTTACCAGTTTCAACCAAAGATAAGAAATAATAATTGGTTGTTACAGATTTAGCACTTTCCAAGCTTTCCTGTATTCTCTGTCCATTTCTTAAGTTTAGAAGCATTGCCTTAAAGAACTTACTTGCTATTATGTTCAAGTTCAATGTACCTATTACAGGGAGTTTAATCTTCATTTTATCCCATTCGTATCTACCTATAGATGTAGATAAATACACCTTAAATATTGCATATATAGCTGCTACTAACATTACTACTATATACCAATACTTAACTATTGCTTTAGATAAATTAAGTGCCCACATTGTTGCTGCTGGTAACTCTTTTTGTACACCAAACATGTCGTATACATTTTGAATTAACGGTACACCATATAGTAATGCTGCTATCATGGCAATCCATATACCAACGAACATTAATACCTTTGGTAATAATATACCTTTTATTTGTTTCTTTAAGTTTATTTCACTTTCCATGAAGTCTCTAGCATGTAATAACGCCATATCTAGAGAACCTGAGTTTTCTCCAACCCTAATGAAGTTTATGTATAGTGGTGGGAATATCTTCGGATATTGTGCCATCATTTCATGTATTGATGCACCACCTTCTACACCTATTAATATATTTTCTATTGTTTCTTTTAACTTTTTATTTTGAGTACTATTATATAACGATTCTAATGTTGCTATGTTGTTAAATTTAGCTTTTTTTAGAACGTACATACTGTTTGTCATTACAAGTATGTCTTTAGGTTTAGGCATTTGTAGATTAATTTCTAATCCTAATTTAGAAGCAGTAGATTGCTTTTGACTAATTTCAGCCTTTCTCTTAATACCTGCTATTCTTTGCTTTTCTAAATCTTTTTGGATTTTGTCTAGCTTAGAGTGATCTATCTTTTTCTTAGATTCAGATATTAATTTTTCTCTCATCGCTTTTACTTCGATTGGTTGTATTCTACTGTCTTTCAAACTTTTAAGCAGCGAGTGACGGTTTTTTGCCATCATAACGCCTCTAACTATTTTACCATTCCTAAGCATTCCTCTATATTTATACTCAGGCATTAATATCCGCCCCCTATCAAATTAGTAATTAGTTTAAAACTATCTGGTTCAACATTTTGTTCTATAGTTTCTAAGTCTATTATATGCTCTTTATATAACTTTGTAAAGGACCTTTCAAAACTTACTAAGTTACTACCATTTGAATGGTGTATAGCATCTTGTATCTCAGAAATACTAAATCTTTCTTGTCTAATAAGTGCTGCTATTGTTGTGTTTACGGTCATTATTTCTGGAGCTAATACAACATTCCCATCTCTTGAATTGATTAACTTTTGTGATACCACAAGTTTCAATACATTAGATAATGTGTTTTTTATAGCTCTATGTTCACTTGGTTCATACACTCCAATTATTCTATCTATTGTTTCACCACATGAACGTGTATGTAATGTGCCTATAACAAGTCCACCTGCTTCTGCTAAATCTATTACAGCATCCATTGTTTCTCTATCTCTTATCTCACCCACTATAGCGATATCTGAGTCTTCTCTTAAAAGATTTATTACCCCTTCATAATATGAAGGAACATCTGATTCTGTTCCAACTTCTTTTTGTACAATAAAGCTCTTGTTAGATTTATGTATATATTCTACCGGTTCTTCTAACATTACTATTTTCTTTGTAAACATCTTGTTTACATCTTGTACAAAAGCATTTAGTGTTGTTGTTTTTCCAGAATTAACTTTACCAGTTATTAATACTAAACCAGTTTTATGTTTTCTTATTTCATGCAATATTTCTCTTAATCTATATGCATCTATGTCTATATCTGTTGTTCTTATTACTCTTATTGAAAAGGTTGGTGTTCCTGAAGATAAAGACGCATTTATTCTAAGTCTTATACCTTCGTTTATGTCATATGGTATATCTATACGTTTTGTTTGCTCGAATTTTTCCATTAAAGCATCATTATCTCCTACCATAGCTTCAAGTAAACTTACCATTTCGTATTTAGTCATAGGCTCTGCTTCATAATTTGTTACTAATGCTCTCTTTATCCTATATAAAGGTTTAGAGCCTTCCATTAGATGTATATCTGTTGCGCCTTGCTCTATTCCTTTATTTATTATTTCTAAAAACCTTTCCATATTTCTCCTCATGTTTATTAAATAACTATCTTCTTATCTATTTCAGAAATAGTTGTTAATCCTTGTAGACACTTCTTAGCAGCATCTGCTATTAAAGGCCTATATTCTGTATTTTCCATTGCGTATTTTCTTATGTCTATAGCAGATTTTCCATCAGCTATCATATCTTTTAACACTTCATCAAAACATAGTACTTCAAATACACCAATTCTTTCGATGTATCCAAGATTATTACATTCTTTACATCCTTTAGCTTCATACATATCTGCATGTTCTATATCTAAGTCGACTCCCGCAACTTTTTCTACTTTTTCGAAGTATTCTCTTTCTTCATCTGTCATCTTATGTTTTTTCTTACATTTTGGGCATAATTGTCTTACTAAACGTTGAGATATTATTGTTACTATTGATGAAGATACATCGTAATCTGATATACCCATCTTTCTTATTCTTGTGATTGCCTCTATAGCATCAATTGTATGGACTGTTGTTAAAACCAAGTGACCTGTTTGACCTGATTCAATAGCTGTAGCAGCTGTTTCTTGGTCTCTTATTTCTCCGACAAGGATAATGTTAGGGTCTTGTCTTAAAACAGTTCTAAGTGCTCCTGCAAACGATGTGTGGTGACCAATTTCTACTTGGTTAACACCTGGCATACGAATTTCAACTGGGTTTTCAATTGTTACAACGTTTATATCTGGTCTATTTAAGTAATCTAGAATACTATATAAAGTTGTAGTTTTACCTTCACCAGTAGGTGCACAAACAACTATAATACTATTTCTTTTATCGAAAGCTTTTTTTACTAAAGCTTCATCTTGTGGGAACCCAAGATCGAATAACTTTCTTACATTTCCACTCTTTTTAAGTAATCTTAAAACGAATTTTTCACCGTTAATATTCTTTTGCGAAGATACACGGATACTGTAATTATCGTAATCGTTGATACTACCATCTTGGTCTGTTGTTATTTCTTGGTGCATATTAGATATAGATTTTATTCTTCCTGAAATCATAGCTTGTCTTTGTTTAGGTAGCTCTGATACAGTTACTAGCTCACCATCTATTCTATATCTTACTCTTACCTTAGATTCCATAGGCTCTATGTGAATATCGCTGGCTCTTTGTTTAATTGCCGTTAATATAATGTTATCTACAAGAACTGTAGTATCTTTTTCGTTTGTATCTACATATTTATCCTGAACATTTTTTACGTTTTTAACTTTATCTACTATCATAGAATTAAGTGTTACGTATTTTTCCATTTCAAGACCAATGTTTAACAATTGTAGTTTAACACTTTCTACTATCTTTACATTTTCAGGATCTGCAAAAGCTACTTTGGCTTTTGTTCCTTCAATCTCAAAAGGTAAAGCTTTAGAATTTATTACTGTATCTCTAGATAACAATTTAGTATAGTCTAAGTTAAAGCTTTCATCTATTACTACTGGTTTTAATTGAAGTTTGTCTGCAATTACATTTAATAATTGAGTCTTGTCACACATATTTAATGTATCAATTACTTCACCTATTTTTAGTTCAGGATGATTTCTTTGATATGCTAAAGCTTCATCTAATTGTTCTTGTGTTATTAGACCATTGTTTACTAATTCTGTACCTAATAAAGCTTTCTTATTTTTTATACTTTCAAACATTTGCTCCTCCTATAATACATTTACCATTTCGTTATATTCTTTTTCATACATTTCTATTATTCCATCTTCATACTCATTATATGTTTTTTGCATATGTCTTACATCTGCATATGTAGATAATGTATATAGCATAAATATTGTAGAAAATAATATTACCATTAATGTTGCTGATCCTCTTTTTTTCATATTACTCCACCTCTACACTAGATACAATTGTTTTATTTAATTCTGCCATATACTTATTAAATGTTAAGTTTATAGTTAGTTTCTTTACATCATTTTGAACTGTTACTGTTGGTTCAAATTTTGATACACTTGTACAAAGTATACCATTGTTCAATATTACAATGTCTTTTGTACTATCGTAATAATACTTATCCCCATTTGAGAAAGTTATGACGTTTTCTTCTGCTACGATATCCACACTTTGCAGTGCGCTATCTGTTATATTATACTCTAATTTATTTAACATTGTATAATTTAATGCCATTCCTCTATTGTTAAATAGTGTTTCATTCATATTTGAATATACCATAGATAAGAATGTTGTTATAGCAAAAAACAATACAACATAAAGTACTAAAGAAGATACTGTTATACCTCTTTTTGATTTTATATTCATACTATTCCACCTTTATACATTTTAATGCAACTTGCTCTGTTTTATCATTTAGTTCATAAGTCACTATGCTTTCTATAACCTTAGCAGTTGTTACTACCTCAGTTCCATTTTTAATATAATCACTTACTACTATTTCATATGTATAATCTGTATTTCCTACTTTTTTTATTCCATTGCTACTTGCAAGGCTCGTAAAAGCTTTTGCTTTTTCTTCGTTTAAGTTATTCATACATAAATTTAATGCTTCAGATTTTTTACTTGTTGATTGTAATGTACCATAATAGTTACGTAGTGCAAAAGTTGTTGATACAAAGAACAACATAAATACACCTACTGCTACTAATATTTCTGAGCTTAGCGCTCCACTTTTAGTGTTCTTTTTTTTTTCAAGTTTTTCCTTTTTTAATTCTTCTCTTTGTTTTTTTACTTCTGCCTTTTCTTCATCTGTCATTTTATAGCTCATAACGCTAATACCAACATATAACATTGCGTATATATATGTTACTAATACGATGAAAAATTGCCAACTAAATCCAAAGAATAAGAATGGAATTAAAAATGCAAAACCACTTGCTAGCTCCATTATTGGATATCTTATACTTATTGGTTTTCTACAATATCTACATCTTCCAAGTGTAGATACATAACTTAATATTGGGAAACAATCAAAAAATCCCAATTTGTGCTTACAATTTGGACAAAACGAACGTGATTTTACTATATCTAATTTTCTAGGCACTCTATATGTTGCAAGTGTAAAGAAACTTCCAAACAATAGTCCTGTTACAAATATAAAAATTGACCAAACTAAATGTATATATTCCTCCATTTATTACCCCTCCTATACATTATTATACTTATTTCAAAGCCTTTTCTCTCAAATAAATATAATATTAGTACGAAGGACATATACATTGTAATTATGCATATGTCCTGTGTACTTTTCGTATTAGTTTTTTTACTTATTTTTCTTAAGTTTATTTAATAAATAAATTTAATTTATATTATTAATTAGTTAGCTTTTTTTACAACTGAAGCTGCACCGCTTCCGTTTACTACTAATTCATAAGCTGTATATTTAGTAGCTAAATCTTTTATAGCTGGAGCAAATGCTTCA
>JAFXEC010000022.1 GCA_017521005.1 Clostridia bacterium
CAATTTTTAATAATTAATCGGAGGAAAAATATGAAAATAACAGACTTAGCAGCTTACAATCGGTTAAGAGAGTGGTTCGAAAAACAAGGCTATACTGAAGGTGTAAAAGATGATATGCCAATATATTGTTGGGATAATGTAAGTTATACACCGTCTGGCATAACCCCGGGACATTATGTGTACGCTATTGAATACTCAAAGCTTAAGCTTTGTGATGTGCCATATAATTTCCGTACAAGAGAGTTTTTCTTACATACGCTTTCTGGCGCATATGAGGAACTTGTTGATTATGTGAAAGCACATATCGAAGATTTTGATAAGCAGTTCTTCAAAGATCATATGGCAACAGACTATTACTCACTTGAGTTTGAGCTTAACGACTTTGAGTATATGCCACTTGAATACATTGACGAAGAAATGGTGGCATGTGCAATGTTTAGAGCAATCAACATGCGTTATGCTGAAAGGCGTGGCGACTGCGATGATTGGTTCTATTCTGTTTACAGAAGAAAGCCTGAGGTTCTTACCCAAGACTTGTATATCCTTGGTGCTCGTTGCTTTGCAGAAAAACGTGGTGGGGTGAACAAATTCCTGGAGATTACTCCTAAAGAGTACAGAACGCCGGAGTATTACTTTGCACTTTGTTTGAGAAACAGTACTCGGGTAATGGAAGATATTCCAGATGAGATTCTTACTACCAATTTCCTAATCACTTTAATTAATGAGAGTGTAGAAAACATTCGCTCTTTTAGTGAAAAGGCTCTTGAAATGGAAGCTGAAATGCAAGGAAGAGGAAAGGTTAAATTCTGGCAGGCAGCAATAATCAACGACGGTTACTCTATAAGGGATATTCCGCTTAATGAGGAACGTATCAACTTTTTCCTTTCCCTGTATGCTAAAGATACACCGCAATACGAATATGGTTTTAAGAGCCATTACAAGGCATATTTAAGGGAAAAGAACGGTGATGAAAAGCCTAGGAACACTACAAATGAGCTTGCAGGAATGATGGCTCTTATGGGGGCAATGTCTGGAATGTCTAATGATGAGGCAATTGACCAAAGTACGGAATTTTTGAAGGGCAGTACAAACAGAAAAACACATTTGCCTATTTATTATGCAAATGCGGTGCCTGAAAAGTATTCTAAGGTATATGATAAAGAAGAATATCTCTTGGAAATATACAATAAGCTTGGCATTCAGGTAGAAGGGGAATCAGACTACTTCTATTATGATGTAGTTATTCCTAACAATCTCTCTGTATCTATGTTTGAAGGAGACTATGTACTAAAGGATGAGACGGGAAATATTCTTATTCGTTATTACGATAGAGGACCTTTCTATGACAGAGCTGTAAATGTTACAGAAATTAACGTAACACTTTAAAACAAATAAAAGCACAAATCTTAAATAAAGATTTGTGCTTTTATGCATATAAGTTGAAATTCGTGAAAAAATTTAATATAATTATCTAGTATGTTAAGGAGAAATAAAATGAAAGAGAACGGTATTATAGATAAAACTATAGCAGTGTTAAAAGAAACGGCTATAATTTTGCTTTTATTCATAGCAATTAATGTATTAGTTACAAGCGTATTATTTATATGTCATGTAAGCATAAGTATGGTTAATATTATAGTTTCAACTATATTAACTATAATTGTAACAATAATTAGAAATAAAGATAGAAATAAAATTAGTTTATGTATATCAGGCGTGTTATCGGTGATAATTATACTAGTAACACTATTTATAGCATCACATACATATGATACAACTTGGGATGGTAATACATATCATAAGCTTGCCGTAGGAATGCTAACAGATGGTTGGAATCCAGTTTATGAAACAGCTATAGAGTACATAGAAAAAGACAGCGAAAAATTAGGATTGATGGATGATGAAAGAAATTCAATATGGATAGAACATTATCCAAAAGCTAGCTGGATATTTTCAGCAAATTTATATTCTGTGACTGGTAGCATAGAAACATCAAAAATAATTACAATGCTAATGATGTACATTGCATTCGCAATAATATTAAGTTACTTAAACAAGAAAATAAATATAATATTTGCTGTGCTTGTTGGGGCTTTAATAGCTATAAATCCTATAACAATGGTACAAGCGTTTAGCTATTATATTGATGGTTTGATGGGATTGTGTATATACATAATACTATGTACACTATTGGATATGACTAAAATAGGAAAGTTTGAACCTAATAAAGAATTAGATAATTGGATAATCTTAGCGGCGACGTTGCTTGTTTGCATAAACTTGAAATTTACTGGTTTAGTATATGCTGGTATATTTTGCTTTATGTTCTTTGTAATATGGTTAATAGATGCATATAAAGATGGAACAATAAAAGAGAATGCAACTAAATATGTAATATACTATGTTGTAGTTGTACTTGTTTCATTATGTGTTGTAGGATTTTCATCTTATGTAAAAAACACTATAAATAAAGGATTTCCATTATATCCTTTAATGGGCAAAAACAAAGTAGATATAATGACATATAATGAACCTAAATCGTTTCCAGAAAGAGGAGCAATAGATAAATTCTTTACATCAATGTTCGCTGTTTCTGAAAATGTAAAATCTAATTCTACGGATAAAGATCCTACATTAAAAATACCATTCACTATAAAAAAAGGTGAGATAGGGCAATTTGCTAAACCGGATACTAGAATGGCGGGATTTGGAGTGTTATTTAGTGGAATATTTATAATTACAGTGATATCTCTTGGTTATCTAATGTTTGAAATGTATAAAAACAAGCAAATAAAAGAATTTTGGATATTAACAGCATTTGTATTAGTAACAATTTTATTAATACTAATAACAGATGGAAGTTGGTGGGCAAGATATGTTCCATATGTATATTTATATCCATTAATAGCAGTAGTATTATTTGCAAGTAAAAAAGGTCTATTAAACAAAGTGGCAGCTGGCATAATATGTTCTATTTTAATAATAAATGTAGCAATAATATCTTATGCTTCTTGCTCACATACATTAAGTGAATATAGAAAAACAGAAAAAGCATTTGCTAAAATGGAGTTAGTAAATAAATCTGGTAACGAAGCAAAAATATCTTTAAGAACAGGTGCGTTTGTATCTTTACTATATAATGTAAGAGATAAAGGGATTGATGTAAAAATTGTAGACCAAGAAGAACTTGAAAATAAAAAATATACAAACTATTTTTATTATGAGAACAAGAAATAGAAAATAAGTGAGGGGAAAAAATGAAAAAAGTAGCAAGTTATATAAAATTGATGAGACCACATCACTACATTAAAAATATTTTAATATTTTTACCATTAGTCTTTTCAAAAAATATATTTAATGGAAGTCTTCTTATTAATGTGGTAATAGGAGCTATAGCATTTTCGCTAATGTCATCAATTGTATATATATTAAACGATATATTAGATGTCGAAGCAGATAAAAAACACGAAAAGAAAAAATATAGACCAATTGCTTCAGGTGCAGTTTCAATAAGAAATGCTATTATTTTAGCAATTATATTATTTATATTAAGCATATTGTTAAATTGGTATATAAAGTCTAACATGGTTGCACTATGCGTATTTTATGGATATTTATTAATGAATATTTTATATAGCGTAAAACTAAAACATGTTCCAATAGTAGATATTGTTATTTTAGCATTTGGTTTTATGCTAAGAGTATTCTATGGTTCAGCAATAACTGAAATTGCAATATCAGATTGGTTATACATAACAATATTAGCATTTTCATTCTATATGGGACTTGGAAAAAGAAGAAATGAATTTAGAAAGATGGGAAAAGACGGAAGAGAAGTCCTAAAATATTATAACGAAACATTCTTAACAAGTAATTTGTACATGTGTATGGCACTAGGAATAGTGTTCTATTCATTATGGTGTGTAGATGTAAATGCATCAGCATTAGGTAGAATAAATATAATTTGGACAGTACCTTTAGTAATGATTATATGTATGAGATATAGTTTAAATATCGAAGGAGATTCGTTAGGAGATCCTGTAGATGTTATTTTAGGAGATAAGCTTTTAATAGCATTAGCAGGAATATATTCTGTTGTAATGTTCATGGCATTATATTTATAGAGGTAATTATGAAAAAATTATTTGTATTTGATTTTGATAAGACAATATACCTAGGAGATAGTTCTATAGATATATATTTATATGAATTAAAGAAAAACATATTGTTAATTAGATTTTTACCAGTGCAATTTTTCGGAATGTTAATGTATAAATTAAAGTTAAAACCTAAAGAGTATTTTAAGGAAAAATATTTTTCATTTCTAAAAGGTGTAAAAGATATAGATAATGATGTAATAGAATTTTGGAATAAAAATGCGTCAAAAATAAAGCAAGAAATGTTAGCAGGTAAGAATAATATCGTAGTTATATCTGCATCGCCAGAATTCTTATTAAAACCAATATGTGATAAAGTAGGTATAGATAAACTCATAGCAACAAAAGTTGATTCCAAAACAGGGAAATTTTTAAGTAAGAATTGTTATGGTAAAGAAAAGGTTAAAAGACTTGAAGAAGAATTTAGTGAATATGAAATTGAAGAATTCTATTCAGATAGCAATAGTGATGTGCATTTAGCATTAATTGCTAAAAGTAGTTTCCTTGTTAATAAAGATAAAATAGAAGAATGGAAATTAAAAAAAGTAAAATAGAATAAAGTATAAAATTTTGGTAGATATGTTATATAAAATATAATGTGTCTACCAAAACTTGCTTTTGAAAAGTACTTAATATATAATGTGCATATATAAGGGGGAGACTAAAGATGAAAGAAGTTTCACTAAATTTTGAAGGTCTAATATATTATATTGAAGATGAAGAAATGAAACAAATGGAGCCAGCGGTTTTAGCAGCTCATGATATGTTAGAAGAAAGAACGGGCGCAGGAAGAAGTATGCTAGGATGGAAAGACTTGCCTGAAAGAATTACAGAAGAAGAAATCGCCAAGATAAAAGAAGCGGCGGATAAGATAAGAACTCAAGCAGAGGTGCTTGTTGTAATAGGGACTGGTGGATCATATCTAGGGGCAAAAGCAGTTATAGATATGCTATCTGATCCGTTATATAATATGCAACCAAACAGTAAGAGAAACGGACCACAAGTACTATTTATAGGCAACAATTTAAGTGGCAAATATTTAAGAAGTGTAATTGAGTATATTGAAGATAAAGATGTAGCAATAAATGTTATATCTAAATCTGGTACTACACTAGAACCTGCAATTGCTTTCAGAATATTAAAATTATTCATGGAAGAAAAGTATGGTATAAGTGGAGCGGCTGAAAGAATATATGTAACCACTGATGCTGAAAAGGGATTATTAAGAGAGATAGCTATAAAGGAAGGTTATGAAACATTTATAATACCTCATGATGTAGGTGGAAGATATTCAGTACTATCTCCAGTAGGTCTTCTTCCAATAGCGGTAGCTGGAATAAACTTTGAAGACATACTAGATGGTGCGTTGTTTGCAAGACATATGTTTAATGTACGTAAGTTAGAAGATAATGATTGTTACAAATATGCTGCCGCAAGAAATATACTACATAGAAAAGGCAAAGACATCGAAGTAATGGCAACATACGAACCATCTTTACAATATTTTATTGAATGGTATAAGCAATTATTTGGTGAAAGCGAAGGTAAAGACGGCAAGGGAATATTCCCAGCAGGTGTTACATTTACAGCAGATTTACATTCTATGGGACAATTATTACAAGATGGCAAGAGAAATCTATTTGAAACAGTCCTTAATATAGATGTAGATAAGAGCTTTATAAAAGTTCCAGAAATTGAAAATAGTATGGATAATCTAGATTATATAGCTGGAAAGACAATTGCTGAAATAAATAAAGTTGCAGAAAAAGCAACATGTATGGCGCATATGGAGGGCGGTGTCCCAATTATTGAAATAAACATAAAAGAACTTAATGCATATAGCGTTGGACAATTAATATTCTTCTTTGAAAAAGCATGTGCAATAAGTGGATATATGTTAGGAGTAAATCCATTTGATCAACCAGGCGTTGAAGAATACAAAAGAAGAATGCGTGAGATGTTAAATAGAGATTAAGGAAGTACAATGAAGAATATATTTAAGTCCGGTATAACTGGCAATACATTAAAATTAATAGCTTTAATAACCATGGTATTAGACCACATTGGATATTATTTTGCCAGTGAACTAGACTATGGAGTGTTACTTGTTTTAAGATGGCTTGGAAGAATGTCTATGCCTATATATACATATTTAGTGGTACAAGGATTTTTTTATACTAAAGATTTCAAAAAATACGTAGGAAGAATGTTTGTATTAGCTATGATAACGCAAGCGAGTGTATCGTTAGTAGGATATATAGGTTTTAGAGTTACTGAAATGTATTATCCACAAGTTTGTAATAGTTTGAATGTACTATTTACATATACAATTGCTTTGTTAGTATTAAGGTTGTTACATGAAAGAATAATTATAAAAAAATGGGACTACACCAAAAATATGAGCGTAAGAATACTTTTAGCAATAATTTTATGCTCGGTAACAGTGGTAGTACCAATGGATTATTCATATATAGGGTTGGTATTAACAGTATTATTTTATTTTATAGAAAAATATAAGACTAAATATTTAGTATGGACAGAAGGTTTTAGAAAAGGCATAGGCCAGTATATAAAGTTTGATGATTCTAAAGTTGTAAAAACAATATATATATTTGCTTTGCTACTTGCATTAGTTGCTTTAGCGCCAGCAGAGCCATATCCTATTCCTGTTATATTAGCCATAATACCGCTCGCTTTATATAATGGCGAAAGAGGAAATAAGTCAAAAATATTAAAATACGGTTACTATTTAACATTTCCTTTGCAACATGTTTTGCTATATTCACTAGCAATAATATTTGTGTTAACATAATTTTAACATTTTTCTTTACTTTTAATATGCGCTGTGGTATAATTTTATTGTATTTAGGAATTATTTCGGTCTAAAATACATAAGAATAAGTATAAAAGCACATAAGGAGGAAAGAAAGTGGAAATATACAGCGAAAACAACTTTGTTACTTTAGGTGGAACAGTAGCATCAACATTAGAAGAGAGCCATGAAATTTATGGAGAAAAATTTTACAGATTCTATATAGAAGTAGATAGATTAAGTGGTATGGCAGACAAAATACCAGCAATCATATCTGAAAGACTAATAGATGTAAACAATTTTGAAATTGGCAAGTTAATAAAAATAGAAGGCCAATACAGATCATACAACCAAGTATTAGAAAATGGAAAATCTAAATTAATACTTTCAGTATTTGTAAAAGATATTAAAACAGAAGATTTAGATGAAAAAACAAAAATGGAAAACTCTTTAACATTAATAGGTTGTATTTGTAAACCACCAATATACAGAAAAACGCCTTTAGGAAGAGATATTGCAGACGTACTTGTAGCAGTAAACAGAGCATATAATAAATCTGATTACATTCCTTGTATCCTTTGGGGAAGAAACGCAAAATTCTGCCAAAACTTAGCTATAGGAACAAATGTTAAATTAGAAGGAAGAATCCAAGCTAGAGAATATGAAAAGAAATATGAAGACGGAACAGCAGAAAAAAGAGTTGCATATGAAGTATCTGTTTCTAAATTTGAAGAATATAAAAAAGAAGACTAGAAAATAATTTACGGATTAAAAGCACTTAGTGAAAACTAAGTGCTATATTTTATGCTTAAAGGATCAATTGACTTGTTGTTTTTGTATATTGTAAAGTGCAAGTGGGGCCCTGTTGTCATACCATTCAGTTTTCTGTTTTTAAGATATTTTGGACCCACAAATGCAACGAGCTCCTTTGCTTTTACATTTTGTCCTTTCTTTACTATAAAGTTAGATGAAATATGAGCATACATTGATTTGTATCCATTTGAATAAGTAATAATAATATTATTGCCATATCCTTTAGAATAACCGATAAAAGACACAACACCATCAGACATAGCATAAAGCTTAGTGCCTTCGGACAATGCTATATCTATACCATTATGAAAATGATAATAATTGAGAGTCCTGTAACCATATTTTGAAGTTATTGTATATTTTTTATTATTAATAGGGAAAAACAATTTATTATTGGTTGAAGTTGAAAACAAAGATAACATTAGTGTAAAAAGTAATATAAAAATTGTATATTTATTTTTCATGCATGAATAATAACATGCGAAATATTGTATGTCAAATCAAAAAAAATAGTCGAATTATGTAGGAGTATATCAAATAAAAATATTACATTAATATTACAAATAAAAAAAATAGTTGCATAAATTGAAATCGCGTGGTAGAATACAGGTATATCATAAATAAGGAGGAAAAATTATGAAAAAATTAATGAAAGTATTACCAGTTATGATGTTAGTATGCTTAGCATTTACTTCTGTATTTGCAATAAACATGAACCTTAACAACTTAACTCAAGGACAAATGGGAGCTTCTACAATAACTCAAGCTTCAGGAAGAGCATGGGCTACAGTTGTAACAATAGTTCAAATACTAGCAGTTGCTGCAGTAGTATTTGCAGGTTTAAGATACATGTTCGCATCAGCTGACCAAAAAGCAGATATCAAAAAGAGCATGGGAACATTAGCAATTGGTGCTATTCTAGTATTTGGTGCTACTACAGTAATCAAATTCGTATCTAATGCAACTAACCAAATTATTAGATAATAAAAAAATGAAATTAACAAGGGCAAGCAAATGCTCTTGTTTTTTTATGTTTAAATGAAAAAGGCTAATGGAATGTTACAAAAAAATTACAAAATTAGTATGTGAGTAAAAAATCTTGCAAAAACGCTTGCTAAATGGTAAAATGCAATTATAGAAATGAAAGAGGTATAAAATATGAAAAAATTAGCAAAGAAATTAGTAAAAATATTACCTGTTGTATTAATGTTATTCTTAGTTGCTACTTCAGTTTTTGCGGCTAACACAAACATAGATATTCCTAACGGAGCATCAGGTACGGCGTCATCTACAATAACAAGAGCTACTGGTAAAGTGTGGGCTACAGTTATAACAATAGTTCAAATATTGGCAGTTGCATCTGTTGTACTAGCAGGTATTAGATATATGGTAGCATCTGCAGATCAAAAAGCAGATATAAAGAGAAGCATGGGAACATTAGCTTTAGGAGCGGGTCTAGTATTCTGTGCAACATCAGTAATTAAATTTGTTGTTAATTCAGCAAACCAAGTAATGAGATAAGCGACAAAATATTACAAAATAATTACAAAACGTTTTTGTAATATGAAATGTGTTGCATATAAAAAAATAAAATGGTAAAATTCAAATAAGAAAGTAAGATAAGGAGAAAGATTTATGAGTAAAAAAATAATAGCTAGTTTAGTTGTAGTATGTATGGTAGTTTTAGCTGGTGTATTTGTTACTACTTATGCAGTAAATGCAAGTTTCCCTAGTGGATCTTCAGCGTCTTCTACATTAACAGGAGTTGTTGGTAAGACATGGAACACAGTAAGTACGGTTGTGCAAGTTATAGCAGTTGCGGCAGTTGTATTTGCAGGTGTTAGATATATGTATGCTTCAGCTGAAAGAAGAGCAGATATAAAGAAAGGATTGTCATATTTAGCAATAGGTGCTGTATTTGTTTTCGCAGCAGCTACGGTAGCGAGATTTATTGTTAGAGCTGGCGACCATATAATTTAATTTATTAAGTGTACAAGAGATAAGTGCATTTTTGTATGAGGTGAGGAAAAATGTTAAAAAAAGTATTAATTAGCGTGATGTTATTTGTTTTATTAGTAACTCCACACATTCTTGTAAATGCGGGAATGTTAAACAAGGTTATAGGACAAGGAACAAACTTTGTAAAAGGACATAAGACAGAGGCAATAGGAAATTCGATTAAAACAATAATTTTGAATGATATAAAACCAGCTGTGTTCAGTATAGGAACATTAATATTTGCAGCTGTTACTGTAATACTTGGTGTTAAGTTTATTTGGTCAAGTGCGGAAGGTAAATCTGAAGTTCAAGAAGCATTGCCAGGCTTTGTGTTAGCGGTAATATTCTTCTATTTATCAGAACCGCTAATAAACTTCTTACTAGGAAGTACATCATCATTTACAGGATTTAGCAGCATAAATACTATGATAAAAAATGCTGGTGGTGGCACAAAGAGTTGGGGTGCCATAGCTAGTGCAACAATAGGTTTGATAAACTATGTTGTTAAATATTTAGCTTTAGCGGGACTAGTATATCTAGGTATTAGATATATGATTGCATCTGCTGAAGGTAAAGCAACAATGAAAGTTAGTATGACAGGAGCTGTAATAGGTGTATTATTTACATTCTTAGCTACAAATGTTGTACAATTTATCATCGATGCAGGAGACAATATCATATAAAAAATATTCGTAAAAAAACAAATATTTCACAAATGTTTCAAACAAAATACAGAAATATTTAAAAGTAAAAAAAGAGCGATAGAAAACGGCAGAAATGTTGTATTCTATCGCTCTTTGTGATATTCTTTAGGAGATAAATAGGAGGTTAAAAATGGGAAATACTTATGGGGTTCCTAGAAGTGCGAAAGGTGAATCAAGAATACTTTATATATTCACTGTAAAATCGCTAATAGCAACAGCTATTATGGGTGCTATAGGTCTTATACCGTATAACATATTAGCTAAAATGGAGCAAAAAACGGCAGGAATAATCGTTGTTGTATGCTTCGCTGCATTAGGTTACGGAATAATGACACTTAAAATTCCTGATTCTCCAATAATGGGTAAATTTAGGAGAGCAGGCGGAGAGCAACTAAGTGATATATTGATTCGCACACTTACTTTTAGCAAAAGAAAAAAGATTTACGTATATCGTAAGGAGGGTAAAAAACTATGGGACAAGAAGTAATGATTTTGATTGTCCTAGGTACAGTACTTGTTGTAGCGGGATTTGTATTCATGCTATCAAAAGGAAAATCGCAACCTGGGTCGTCAGATACGATAGGTGGAAATGCTCAAGCAGCATCGCCAGCTGAAGTAAAAAGCATAAAAAGAGTAGAAAAACCAGTAGATAAACATGACATGAGTGGATTTATCAAATTCGATAAAATAGCTAATGATATGATTTATCAAAATAACGGCGAAAGATACTCAATGGTTTTACAATGTAAAGGTGTTAACTATCACCTAATGTCAGAAATCGAACAAATGGCAGTTGAGGAAGGTTTCATAATGTTCTTAAATACATTAAAATTCCCAATTCAATTATACGTTCAAACAAGATCAGTAGATTTATCTGAAAACATTAAGACATACAAAGAAAGAGTTAAAGGTTTTGTAGATAAACAAAACGAAGTTTCAGCGAAATGTGCAGAAGTTGAAGACGATGTCGATTCAACAAATGAAGAAATAAGCTATATGAGAAAAGAAAAATTAAAATATACAAATATAGCTGAATATGTATCAGACATAACAAGATATGTTGAAAGAATGGCGCTTAATAAACACATGCTACAAAGAAACTTCTATATCATATTCTCATATAACAAAAATGAATTAGCAACAATGGAAAAATTCACAAAAGAAGAATATGAAGATATGTGCTATAGAGAATTATACACAAGAGCACAAGCAATAATGAGTTCTTTAGCTACATGTTCTGTAACAAGTAGAGTTTTAACATCAAATGAAGTTGCACAATTAATTTATTCTTCATTAAACAAAGATGATGAAAAATTAATGAACATTAAAGATGCGTTAGAAGCAGGATTATTTAGACTATATACTTCAAGCGAAGATGTTCTTAAGAAGAAGAGAGAAATGCTTGATGCTGAACTACAAAAAGAAGGCATGAAACGTGTTGAACAAGTTGTAGAACAAGCAAGAGCTAAAGGAATGCTAGTAACAGAAGCTGAAAGCGAAGAAGCAGTTCAAAAAGAAATAGATAAAAGAGCAATTAAAATAATAGATCAATCTGAAGTTGATGAAAAAGTAAAAAACACATTAAAGGATGTTATAAAAGACAATAGAAGAGAACGTGTTAAAAAGATGAATGAAGCTTTAGGTAGAACTGAAAGTTCAGAAAAGAAGAGCGTTGTAATGCAAGAATCTGTTCTAACAGCAAACGATGTTTTATCTGAAGAAACAGAAGAAATGGGAACTGATGCGGAAGCGAGAGCTGAATCAGTACAACAAACACCATCAGAACCTGCAATGCCGGAACAAGAAACAATAGTTCAAGAACCAGTAGTTGAGGTTGAAGAAGAACCGTTGGTTCAAGAACAACCAGTAGCTAATGTTAACGAGCCAATTATAGAAACACCAGTAGTAGAAGAACCAGTTGTAGAAAATGTTGCTGAAACGCAAACAGCGCCACAACCATTCTCCCCACTTGCTGGAATGGATGATCTTCTTGATGATGAAGAAGATGATGATATGATAATAGGAACAAAGGAAGGAGAGAGTACAAATGAAGGATAAACCAGTAAAAGAAGAGATGATACAAGCTAGTGAAGAAGAACAAGATGTCCTAAGTTTAAATAAATCTAGTTTGAAAGATTTAATATCTCCATCTGGAATAGACGCATCGCATTACGATTACCTTGAAATATTTTCAAAAATATCTCGTTTTGCACGTACATTCTATGTAACAACACTTCCAAGACAAGCAACTTTCCCATATTTTTTAACAGATATATATAACTTTGGAGATATAAATACATCAGTGTATATAACTCCAATACCAGAAACTGTTTCGCAAACAGATCTTAATAGAACTATCGTTGAACTACAATCTGAAAGATTAGTTGCTCAAGATAGAGGAGATATCAACAGAGAATCAGTACTTGCAATAAAGCAAGCCGAAGCTGAAGCACTAAGAGACCAAATAGCATCTGGTTACAACAAGCTATTTGAAGCGACAATGATATCTACATTATTCGCTTATTCAAAAGCAGAATTAGATAAGATGTCAGAACTTTTAGCAATGGAAGCTTCAAAGAGTATGATTGGTATGAAGGCAGCTTGGGCGATCCAAGAAGAAGCTTTCCAATCAAACCTACCACTTAACAATAATTCAGTTAAGAGAAAACACACATTTGATAGAGGTTCGATGGCAACAGTATTCCCATTCGTAACTTCAGACGTTGGACACGATACAGGTGTTCCAATAGGAATAAATAAACAAACAGGATTACCAATAATATTTGATAATTTCCATAGAAGCTTAACAAACTACAACATGGTTATCTTCGGAAAATCTGGTTCTGGTAAATCCGTAACAATTAAAACAATAATGGCAAGAAGTGCGGTTCTAATGGGAATCGAAAGTCTAGTTATAGACGCCGAAGGAGAATATGTTGTTGTTGCTGAATCACTTTGTGGATTTAACGTAACAATAAGTCCAACAAGTGATAAGATAATTAACATATTTGATATAGATGCCGAAGTTGTAAAAGATGAAATAACAGGTCGTGAAAGACAAGTAGTTAACGTAGAAAACAAAGTAGAAGACGTTACACAAGCTCTTCTTACAATGGCAAGAGGTTCTACAAGAAGTACAGAAGTTAACGAATTAACAAAACAAATAATCGGTGAAATCGTTTCCGAAGAATATCAAGCAGTTGGTATAACATCAAATCCAGACAGCTTGTTTGAAGATGAAGGAACTTCATTTGGAGATTCAGGAGATGCTTCACTAGGAAGAAAGAGAAAATTACTACCAACAATAGGTAGTTGGTATGAAAGACTGCTAGTTAAAGCGGCAGAAAACGACAATGTGGATTACCAATATCACTACAGTTATTTGACTAAGGTTATGAAGCAATATTGTAGAAAATATGACGGACAAATGGCATATTTCGATGGTCAATCAACATTCGATTTATTAGATGGTTCATTATTTATTAACATAGATATATCTCAACTTGAAGAAAAGTTTGCAAGACCGCTTGCACAACAAGTACTTCTAACATGGGTTTGGGAAAAATATGTTAAGAAGAATAGTGAAAATAAAGGAAAGGCAAGAAAGAAGAGAGTTCTTGTAGATGAAGCTTGGATGCTTCTAGATTATCCTGAAGCGGTTGTATTCTTAAATACAATGGCAAGACGTGCCAGAAAAAGAAACGTATCGCTAGCGGTTGTATCACAAAAGTTCCAAGACTTCTATGAAAAGAAGGAAGCACAAGCAATCCTTACTTCTTCAGAAATTAAGCTATTCTTAGCACAAGATAAATCTGAAATAGCTTACTTAAAAGAAGTATTCAAACTTAGTGAAGGTGAAACAGACTTCCTACTTACTTGTGTAAGACGGAGAAGGTCTATTAAAGATTGGACAAGAATCTGCAGTTATTGCAATTAGACCAACACAAAAAGAATTCCAATTCGTTGAGACAAACTTATCTAAGCTTGCCGAAATGAATAAATCATAAAGAAAAGAGAGTGATAAAGGGTGAAAGTAAAAAATAAGAAAAAATTTATAGCATTATCGTTAGTTATATTATTAGCAGCTGTAATGCTTACTACAGTTGAAGCTGCTGTAACCAAAGTATCTGGTTCAGGAAGTAGCGCAACAGTATCATTAGAGACTTCTAGAAATATAGGTGAGACACTAGCATCTGGAGTGTTAGGGTTACTTGGAGATATTCTAGGATTTGCTATTTCAGGTGTATTCTCATTTATAACACCATTAATAAATGGATTAGCAATTGTAATAATAACAGTATTATTTACAATATTCTCTACTGGTTTTGGTGAACATATTCCACCATTACCAGACAATATAGTGTTTAACAAAATTCCAGTTTTGGATGCAAACTTTGTTAATCCACATACAAACTCATTAATTAATAAAATAGGTGGATCATTCATAGGTGACCTATTTATGTCATTACAAACAATAGCAATTACAGTATTTATAATTGCAGCAATGGTAACAGGATTAAAGATAGCATTATCTACAATAGCTGCAAAAAGAGCTCAATACAAACAAGTTGCTATGAAATGGTTAACAGGATTTATTATTTTATTAACTTTAAGATGGATATTAGCTGGTGTGTTCTTAATAAATGAAACATTAGTTGCTCAATTCGCAAGAATTGCAAAAGCTTCAGACTTTAGTATAAGAGTAGTACCAACATTACCAATACCTATTATAGGTAAATTACTTTCTGAAGTAATTGGTGGTGTAACAAAATTCATAACTGGTAATAGAGGTATACCTGTTCCTGGTTACTTAGGATTGATATTATTTAGCTTATTTGAAGGATTTACAGGAGATATCGTAGCATCTATCGTTGGATTTGTAATAGTTGGTCAAGCATCAGTTGTATTAGGATCATATTTCAAGAGATTGTTTATGTGCCTATTACTAGGAGTTATATCTCCATTAATGGTTGCTGTTGATACAATTGTTGCAGTATCAGGTGGACAATCACAAATATTCAAATCTTGGTTAAAAAACTTTATATTTACAGTATTTACACAATCTTTCCACGCAGCATACATGGTTGTTGCATTTAGATTAATGAATAGAGTAACAAACATTAGTGATGTATCTTCAACATTAGCATCTATCATCGTTGTTACATTAACAACTGGTCTTGTAAAGATGGAAAAAATGTTAAAAGGAATGTTTGGATTTGGAGATTCAATGGGTGGAAGCCTTGCGGATGGAAAGAAGAGCATGAAGAAAGCAATGGGTGCTGTTGCAGGTCTTGCTGCTGCTGCTAAATCTCTTGGAGATAACAGACCAAAAGAAGCTGCTGCAAAACAAAGAAGACAAGCATTTGCTGCGGAAAAAGCTCACTTAAAAGAAAGAACTGCATTCCAATCTGCTAAAGAAGCAAAAGCAAACGGCAACATGGATGAATACAGAAGACAAATGAAGATTGCTGCAGATGCTCGTAAAGAAGCAAAAGCAAACGGAAGTACAGGAAATACACGTATATACAACAACTACGGTGCCGGTGGTGCCGGTGGTGCTGGTGGTTCTGGTTCAGGTGGATCAGGCGGCGGTTCTGGTTCAGGCGGAGGCAGCAAGGATTACTTACAATCAGTTCTAGAAGGACACAAGGAACCAATGACAGATCAACAAAAGATAGATATGTTAACTCAAGCAGAGGCTCAAGCAAGATCAGAAGAAAAATCTGCAAGATTCGCAAGAATCATGGGACCTGCAAACCTTGCAGCTGGTATCGGTATTGGTATCGGTATGGATGATGACATCGGAGATGCATTATTCAAGGGCGGTATGATAACAAGCGGTCTAGATAAAGTTGCTGAAGGTGTAGGACGTAGAGCCGGAGATAGAGATAGAGAATCTTTATATGCAAAAGAAAAGAGTGCCGGAGATGAATTAGGATACAAAGTATCTGATACTAGAAGAGAAAAATCTACTGTTGAAGCAGCATTAACATTTGACGTTGCTAAGTTAAGTGCAGATCTTAAGAAAGAATTCCGTGGACTAGGAGAAGTTTTCGGTAACCAAGTAAGAAGAGAAATGCGTGAAATAGATAGAGATTTAGATAACGAATAATGATAAGGATGTGAAGAAATGATAGAAAAAACAAGAAAAATATTAACTGCTATAATTAGTGCAATTGTTATAATTGGAGTAGTATACGGAGTATTTGCATTAATCATTAATATATTCAAAGAACCAGATATATTAACAAAAGACGAGATAGCTCTACACATGATAGAAGAAAATCTAGTAACTAATTACACAACATTCTATTTTGTAAGTGATTGTTTTGATAATTTAGTAGAAGGAGCTAGAAGAGGCTTATACAATGAATTATATGAAATACATATGAAAGATTATAAAAAAGTAATTTCAAAAGAAGCTGTTTATGCTGAACTTAAAGAGTTCAGCGTAAACGGAGCTGAATATTCTATAAAAGCTGTATATGAGAAAGATGGGTTATATATAGTAGAATACAATCTTAATGGGCAAACAAAAACAATGCTTATGAGTTTTGAATCAAAATCATCAAGCTATGAGTTTGCTATTGCGAAGTAGGAGGGTGTGCATATGTTAAGTTATGATAAACAAAGACAATTAATAATAGTGTGTATACTTGGAATAATTTTGACAGTTATATTAGCAGTAGTAGCTCTAGTACTTATTTGGAGACCAACACCAGAAAAAGAAAAAGTATATAAAGTTGGCGAAGTTGAAATGGTTACATTAAATAACGATGATTTACTTAATGAGTATTACATCAGATTAAAAACAAAATTTGAAAATTCTGATATAGACGGATTACTAGATTTGGTAAGTCCAGATTACTATACTTATACAGGTAAGACAAGAGAAGATGTAAAAACTATGTTGAATGATTCAGAATTATTAGGAAAATCTTTATCACTTGAAAATGGTGTTTTATATTCAATTGAAGGATATAATAATGTATATGCATTAACATTAAAATCTGACGGTGAAGTATATTCTATGAATATAGTAGTAAGAGAATATGCCCCAGAACAATATACAATTTCTTTTGATAACTTTATAGATTATAGAGAAAATGTATACGCAGGTTCAAGTAATAGTGTTGAATTAAGAATTACAAAAATGACAAGAAATACAACTTCTATGATATGTAAATTAAGGATTACAAACAATTATAAAGATACAGTAGTAATAAATGCGAACAAAGAAAATGGTGCAGTACCTTTTGTTTCTTCAATGACAGAAGCTGTAAAATATGCATCAATGTGTACTATAGCTAATCAATCTTTAGAAATACCATCAGGTATGGCTAGAGAGATAGAAGTTACATATAATATGGCTAATTTAACAGATTATATGACATATAATGTTTTAGTGTTAAATGAAACAACGTTTAACGGTACAGATGGAGAAGTAGGATTAGAGTATTACTTGTATTAATAAATTGAACTGCAAAAAGGGGGGATAATTGTGAGCTCAAATTACGATGAAGAAGAAAATTACGACGAGGATGATGGCAGGAAAGAACTCAAGGATGCAAAAAATAAAGCACAAGACGCAAAAAAAGAATATGATAAAGCTCATGGTAAGGGCCAACCAGAAGGAGGCAGCCAGCAAGCTGCACAACAAGGAACACAACAAGCGGCAGAAAAAGGAGCTACGTCTACTGCGGAAACTGCAGCTAAAACAAAAGCAGCAGAAAAAGGCGCTGAAAAAGGTGTAGAAGTAGCTAAAAATGCCGGTGAACAATTAGCACAACAAGGAGGAACTCAAGCAGCCGGAGCAGGATCTGGCGCGGGTGCTGGAGCAGGTGCCGGAGCGGGTGCTGGAGCTGTGCCGGAGCAGGTGCCGGAGCGGGTGC